>DASYHR010000975.1:0-12328 GCA_035998385.1 Dyadobacter sp.
GAGTATTCGAAAGCCTGAAAATAGCGCAGACTAAGATTGAAGAGATTGTCGAAAAGATTTCCGAGTCAGCGGACAATGTAATTTCCTTGACCTGCTTTCCTTATATTAAAAATACGTCAATTTAATCCTGATTTAGTATAAAGATGTCCTCCTGACTATATTTTCGTGTGTCATCTTCTGCTGAATACAAGAGATGCCACAATTGGTAAGACGCTTGTTGTTCAAAATCTTTCTCGGGCAATTCGGCATCGAATTCAAGTATATTGGTATTAATGCCAAGTGTTTCGAAAATGGGTCTGATCATTTTCGAGATATCCTCGGCAGATTTTTCTATTTCAGAGACATTAATGTTGTCACTATTGGTTAAGGAGAATAAGTCCTTGTCGTAACCTTCGATTTCCAATATTTTCAAGTACGCGTCATAAAGCACTTTATTTGTTCTGTTTCCTTCCAGCATGTTGTAGTTAGACTCCCATTCCTTTGGTTTCTTTACCAGAAGTTTTAAGACATCCTGCGCTTTTAGGCTTCCTTTAATATTCAGTTCATTGAAAATCTGATGTTTGGCTTCTAAATCAAGTATAGAAATTTCTTTGGTTGTCTTATTTCGGAATTCCAGGTTGTTGAGTATTTGCCAAATCTTGAATTCCTGAAATAGGGGAGAGGATTTAGGCGCTACGCGTAAACCAATACGTTTTTTTGTTGTTTGCTGACCTTTAAGAAGGTCAATCTCTTTGCTTTCAAATTCGCAGAAACTAATGAGTCCTTTCTGTGATTTCAGTTTCCGCTGATAAAAAATGACCACGTCTCTGATTTCGTCTTTCAACTTATCAGTTAATTGAGGATAGTATTTGGATTGGATTTCCCAAATCCTTTCAAATTCGTCCAAATAGTCCTGTCGATAGAAAACTTGTCCTTTTAATTTTGTGTGAGGGCTATGCTGAAGTTGTTTGTATAAATTTTGGCCTACTGTTTCCCCATTAAAGAATAATTCCTTGCTTCTGTCGCTTATTGCTCCGAGGTATCCGCTGGACTTGTTCAGGTCATTGTTGATTTCTGTAATCACATAAGCAACTTCTTCTTTTAATAATTGCGTATCGATAGCGTCATTTCGCCATTTGTATGCCTGCAACTTCTTTTCTTCACGGCTTCCTTTATTTTCTGCCGTGTTGAATCCGTATCTACTCCAAAAAGCAGCAGATGTGGCCCGCTGTCCTTTTCCTTCAAGATGCATTTTGAACTCGTCGGTTAGCAGAGAAGGATAATGCGGTTTTTGAAAACTCCAGATTTTTTCAAACTCTGCATTCAGATCTGACCGATAGAAATCAGGGAGGTTCTTTTTTCCGCTTGTTAATAATCTGTAGGATAGTTGTCCCGGTGTCAAACTTTCTTCATAAAGCAGTTTAGCAATGGCCATTCCATCAATGATTTGACCTTCATCTTCGTTTTTAGCCTTTCGGCTACTCTTGTACCCTCGTTTTTTGTTAATTGCCAACAGTACCCGAGCAAAAGCATCCAGTGGTATCTGTTCCGATGCGGCCATTGCGCGGTAGGCGTAGGTTGAATGAGTTGTGGCTGTTCCGCTTTCGGTCAGAGGTGTGTCGTTGTTCAATACTTCACTCTGCCGGAGTATTTCTATAAGATTCGCTCGGCGTAGTTGATACCGATCAAGATTTCGCCTAGCCCCGCGTTTTAGAGTTCGTTCAGCATTTACTGAAACAGGTTTGCCTTTTTCAAAGTTTGTTTGTTCATCAGTGCTTAAAGGATTAACTCTGACACCGATGTAATCGATTGAAGAATTATTATAGTCATCATCTTCAATTACTTTGGCGAATCCAATGGAGGTTGTTCCTAGATCCAGGCCGAGAATGTTTTTCTTACTCATAGCGGAGGATTAATAATTGGGTTGGTAAAATAGGAATAATGTTTTGAAATATGTTAACTTGCCAATGAAAGCAAATCACAATAAGGATTATTCCGTTGTGTAAACATTTAAGGCGGGGCAACTCGCCTTTTTTTGTTTTAGTGGATAAAAAACATCCAGTTCACCTGAGTAAATCCTACTCACCTAATATCATTACAGCTCTTGATTATTGCCTGAATCTGCTTTGAATGTCCGTCATTTCTGGATAACTTCGTTAAAACACGGACACATATGAGCTCAAATATTCAAGAGTTGAGGGAAAAGGTTAAAAGGCATATAGACCATGCTGATGAACGTGTATTGTCCATGGTTTATGCTTTATTGGAAGATAATGTCAGTTCTGACTGGTGGGATAGCATTCCTGAAAATGTAAGGGGTGATTTAGATGTATCAATCAAACAGGCTAATGACGGACACTACTTGACTCAGGAGGAAGTAAACGAACGGTTTCCGCAATGGCATTTGAAATAGTTTGGACCGAAAAGGCTATCGAGACGTATGCTGCAAATATCGAATATCTGAGGGTAGATTGGTCGGAACGGGAAATACGACACTTTTCATTTCTAACAATGCGAAAATTGGAGATTCTTAAAAATTTCCATATTCAGGAGTACCTCAGAGCGTCAACAGTCCGAATTTACGCTGCACCGTTTTGCATAAAAGAGTTTAGCTCATTTATAGAGTAAATCTCATAAAAGGACAAATTGAATTGTTACTGTTCTGGAATACATGGCAAAACCCTGCTAAGCTCAAAACCTAATTATGTTCTCGTATGCTCACCACCGACTTCCTCCAAATTTCTGACCTCCTCACTCCAGAACAGCGTCTGGTCGCGCAAAGTGTGAGGGATTTTACCGACAAAGAAATCAAACCTATTATTGAAGACTTTGCACAACGGGCTGCATTTCCTGTAAATCTCGTCCGGAAATTCGGAGAACTGGGTGTTTTCGGTCCAACAATTCCGACAGAATATGGTGGGGGAGGATTGGACTACATCAGTTATGGACTAATGTGTCAGGAAATAGAGCGTGGCGATTCTGGCATGAGATCGACGGTTTCGGTGCAGGGTTCGCTGGTGATGTGGCCGATTTTTGCGTTCGGATCGGAGGCTCAGAAACAAAAGTATTTACCTCAACTTGCCAGTGGGGATGTACTGGGATGCTTCGGGCTTACTGAGCCTGACTACGGTTCCAATCCGGCTGGTATGACTTCCCGACTTATTAAAACTGAAAGAGGTTACTTATTGTCCGGCTCCAAAATATGGATTTCAAATGCGTCTTATGCAGGTATAGCAATCGTATGGGCCAGAAATGAGGAGGGGAAGGTGCAAGGGGTTATTGTTGAACGAGGCATGGATGGTTTCTCAACTCCTGAAATTCATAAAAAATGGTCGTTGCGTGCGAGTGCTACAGGAGAACTTGTATTCAATGATGTGTTCATTCCGGAGAAAAATTTGCTGCCTGGAGCTGTAGGGATGAAAGCGCCGTTACAATGTCTGGATAAAGCGAGATTCGGCATTGCCTGGGGAGCCATCGGTGCAGCAGTGGATTGCTACGAAACGGCCTTGAAATATTCATTGGAACGGATTCAATTTGATAAACCCATTGCAGCATTTCAACTTACCCAAAAGAAACTCGCAGAAATGTTGACTGAAATCACAAAAGCCCAACTAATGGCCTGGCGACTGGGTACGCTTATGAATGAAGGTCGTGCCACTACAGCGCAAATATCCATGGCCAAAAGAAATAATGTGGCGATGGCACTGGGTGTTGCACGAGAGGCAAGACAAATTCTTGGAGCTATGGGCGTATCAGGTGCCTATCCGATCATGAGGCACATGAACAATCTGGAATCTGTAGTTACCTATGAAGGCACGCACGACATTCACCTGCTGATTCTCGGCGCGGAGATTACGGGAATACAGGCGTTTAAGTAGCTATTTAGCTGTCGGCAACCGGCTTTCGGCTGTCACACTCTATTGCTGAAAGTGGACGGGGAACTAGATTATATGTTCGAATTTACTGTTGCTCGTGTCTGAAATTGCAAGTAACATGCTTATAAATAACGGATTAACCTGTAAACTTTAAACCGTATAAAAGTTATGGCCGCTTATTTGTAAGCGCCAGTTGCTGGTTGCCTGTCACTGGTTGCAGAATGCTGATCGCTGATGGCCGACTGCTCCTTCTGCAGCTCTTTACTAGTTTGCCGCGACCCGTCATGAGACCAACCCGGCGCTTTAAAGACGTATTTCAATTTGGTCATAAAGCTGGTCGGCCGGGAAAAGTCGTTGCTTATTTCTTTCCATTCGTGGAAGATCGTATTACTCAGGTTGGTTTGTTTCAGATTACTTGTAAGTCCATAACGTGTCGGCACACGATCCATTTCTTCCTGAAACGTTCCAAACAATCTGTCCCACACGATCAGGCACATACCCATATTTTTATCCAAATATTCGATGTTGCTCGCGTGGTGCACGCGGTGGTGCGAAGGCGTTACCAGTATGTATTCCAGTAAGCCTAGTTTACCGACATGTTCGGTATGTACAATAATTCCGTAAATCTGAGTGATGGAGTACATAATTACAATATCTGCCGGGTTAAAGCCAAGCAAGACCAAAGGAATAAAGTAAACGAAACGATACAGGGGTTGAAAAACGGACGACCGGAAACCTGTTGTCAGATTAAAATGCTCGGACGAGTGATGTGTGACATGCACTGCCCAGAAAAGCCTGCAGTGGTGATCAACATAATGTAAAGTGTAAAAGGCAAGATCCTCCAGCAGGAATAAGGCCATCCAGTACATGTAGGGATTGGCAATAGGTTCAATTACGCGATAATTGAAAAGCCAGATTAATATACCAACATATACCACCCGAAAAACGAGATCAATTCCGCCATTCAATAACATGAGTGCGGCGTTGGTAAGTGTGTCCTTGATATTGTAACTTTTTCTCTCCGAACGATGGGTCAGGAAAATTTCAAGCGCGATGAGGATCAGATAAAAAGGCGTCGAAATCTTTAGAATAAAATCCTCAAATTCATAGGTGCCCGACATAGGATAATCAGAATTTTGGTCAAAGATAAAAAGGAAGGATACCGTTTAGTTTGTATATGTAACTTTTAAGGAATTTTTAATCGGTGTAACCAAATTTATCTTGCCTGTTACCTGATCATTTTCCTAAGTGCTTTCCTCAGCGCCTCATTTTTGTATTTTTTCTGTAATATAATTGGGGCAGCAATACGTTCGCGACAATCGAATAGTGAGCACCTTTCACAGGTTTGATTTACAGTACGTGCAGGTATTGACGAATCTTCAAGAAAATGAATTTTCTCCCGCGTTGCCTCATCCAGATAGATTCCCATTGAAACACTTACATTCAGATTATGTGTAGTAGTCATGGGTTGAGCAAAACTGATCACGAGATAATCGTCATTGGAATCCAGATATGTAGATTTTTGCGCTTTGCAAAGCACAAGCTGTTCATCTTTATTTTCATGTTCCGCGAGTTCATTCAGAATGGTGAGAGCCACCCAGCGCCTGCAATAGTGCTCATCACGAACCGTGTGAGGATAATGTTTTCTGGAAATATGCATTTCCTTCGTCATATCAAAAAGATTTTGCCCGGCGAAATTGTTGAAGCGGGAAAAGAAAATCTGATTGATACCAAAGTAACGCGGAAGCACATTGCTGACCCGGTAAAAGAAAGATTCAGGAGTTGTATTGAATTCAGAAACGAAATTGATCAGTTTTTCCGGTTGCCATTCGCGCGACTCAAAAAAAGCGGCGAGTTTAGGAACCAACAGGTTTCTTCTGATAATGATAGCACTGGCAAAATAGGAAGCTTTGAAGTTGTTAAGCAGCTGTTCAAACGTTTCGGCTTCTACCAATGCAGTCGTATGCAAACGGTTTTTAAGATTCAGATAATGGTAACCGATCTCTCTCCCGTAAATGAACAAACGTTGAACCGGACTCAGATTGTGGTTGAGCAGCAAACGATTACCCTGCGCGTTAGGTATCGTAAGGGATCTTACGGTGCTAAACTCCGGATTTGCTTTTTCATTGATATACTCAATCTTGTAGCCATATTTATTTTTGAGCAATTCTTCCAGAAAAACCTCTTCAATCAGTGTCTCATCCGGAACCTCAAATGCTTTTAGGAATTGCTCTGCTTCGAGCTCTATATCTTCAAAATAGTTGTCGTGCATTTCCTGGTAGGTGCGTAATGCAGAGAAGTAGAATTTCTCAATCGACATGTTGTAGTTCCTGGCGATTTCTATGAGTGTACCTACAAACGCGCTGATTTTCGCCGGAGCATCCGATAGAATTTCGAGCAGGTTAGCAGGATCTATTCCGAAAAGTTCGAGTGGTAATTCGGTCAGTATATTGGAACTGAGAAGCTCCGAAATAGGCTCCAGTCTTTTGCTCAGTTTAAGAGATACGAGAGAATCGTATTCCACATTCATCGCAGACGCCAAAGCCAGAATTTTGTCCGACTTGGGGTATTTCTTTCCTTTTTCTATTTCATTGATATAAGATACCGATAAACCTGACTTTTGAGACAGCTCACTTAGAGAGAGTCCTTTGTCGAGTCGTAGTTGTTTGAGTTTAAGTCCAAAAACCAGCTTTACGTTATCAGTATTTATAGCCACAAAAAATGAGAAAATTTATGTTGAAACCGACGGTTATCTAAAATCCGTACCAGGCAAGTTATATAAATCTGTACAAACCCCGAAATTTCCAAAGTTAGGTTCAATTTGAAAAAACAAAAGGCGGAATGGAAATGATCCACCCCGCCTTGATATTTAAAATATGGTATGTTAGAAAATTGCAAGTCCCAGTGTAGCCTGGAAAAGGTTGCTTTTCTTTCCAAATTGAGATGCTGTGGTAGCGTTGTCAAAATTGATTTTCACAACGTCTGTAAAGTTACCTTCGTAACGTACGTCAAGACTTAGTCTTCCGAAGTCAACACCTACACCTGCCTGGTATCCGTATGCAAGTCTGTTTTTGAATTCAGTGCTTGAGTTGCTTCCAGTAACGTCATCAAATGAATCTCCGATTTTTCCATTGCTCGACATTCTTAAAGAAGCCATCGGGCCTACATTGATACGGAAGAATTTCGCAACTCTTACCCCGAAAAGTACAGGCACGTCCAGATTAGAAAAACGTACATCTACCTTACCGTCAGAGTTTTGTACACCATCTTTGTAAACATTAAACTTCCCGCCTTTTTGAGAAAGCAAAAATTCTGGCTGAACATAAAAATTACGACCAAAACGGAAGAATACCCCACCAACAAAACCCAAAGATCTGTTGTCATTGTCTTTAAAATTGAATGCATTACCGCCATTACCAAGCGACAAATCATTGCTACCATTGATGTTAGACAAATTGGCACCTGCTTTAATACCGAAGCGGAAAGCAGGATCATACTGCGCAGAAGCGCTGTGTGCAATGATTAGCGCACAAAAGGCAAATAGTAACTTTTTCATAGCATGTTAGTTGATAAAAAATTTTAAAAATTGTAGTCATTTAGCCAGATTAAAAACCCGTGCCAGCAAATGTTGACGAGTATGCAATCCGGGAAAACAAAAATCAGGGATGTAACGCAGAGTCTTTTTATCTATTGTGGTGTTTTACAGCGCTGAATACAATCAAATCAACTATTTTTGCGGGCAATTTCAGGCAGACAGGATTTTTTCTGTTAAAAGATATAAAGCTTTAATAGTCTGTATTTTAATACATTACAATATTTTAAGGAATAAAAAGATCATCATGAGCGAGTATAGTCATAGGGACATTGAGAATAAATGGCAGGACTTTTGGGAGAAAAATGGTGTTTATCATGTTGATAACAATTCCCAACTTCCCAAATATTACGTGCTGGATATGTTTCCGTACCCATCCGGCGCGGGACTACACGTAGGCCATCCTCTGGGCTATATCGCTTCCGACATCTATTCGAGATACAAGCGTTTGAAAGGATTCAATGTTCTGCATCCCATGGGATTCGATAGTTTCGGTTTGCCGGCTGAGCAATATGCGATTCAAACGGGCCAACATCCGGCTATTACCACTGAGCAAAATATCACCCGCTACATTGAGCAGTTGAAAAACCTGGGTTTAAGCTATGACTGGAGCCGTGAAGTACGCACCTCGGACCCGTCGTACTACAAATGGACGCAGTGGATATTTATGGAGTTGTTCAATAGCTGGTACAACAATAAAGCGCAGCAGGCAGAATCCATTGAAACACTCACTTCAATATTTTCAAAAGAAGGAAATCAACAGGTAAATGCCGCTTGTGATGAGGATATAGAGCCATTCTCAGCAGAGGAGTGGAACAGCTGGTCGGATGAGGAGCAATATAAAGTGACATTGAAATACAGGCTTACCTATGTGGCAGATGCTACAGTAAACTGGTGCCCGGCTTTGGGTTCGGTGTTGTCCAATGATGAAGTGAAAGACGGGGTGAGTGAAAGAGGTGGTTTCCCAGTCATTCAAAAACTGATGCGCCAGTGGATGATGCGTATTACTGCTTACTCGCAGCGTTTGCTGGACGGACTTGATCATGTTGACTGGACGGATTCATTAAAAGAACAACAACGCAACTGGATCGGAAGATCGGTGGGCGCATTGGTGAAGTTTGAGTTGGAAGGCAAAGGGCAAGGGGCAGAGGGAATTGAGGTGTTTACGACCCGTGTGGATACCATCTACGGTGTAACTTTTATGGTGATTGCGCCAGAACACGAATTGGTAGATGTGATTACTACGCCTGAGCAACGTGGAGAGATTGATGCCTACATTGATATGACCAAAAAACGGTCGGAGCGGGACAGGATGTCGGACGTGAAGACGGTTTCAGGTGCTTTTACCGGTGCATATGTTATTAATCCGCTGAACGGAGAGAAGGTGCCGGTGTACATTGCTGATTATGTGTTGGCAGGTTATGGAACAGGTGCGGTAATGGCGGTTCCATCGGGCGATCAGCGTGACTGGAATTTTGCGACGCATTTCGGACTACCGATTGTGCCTATTCTGGACGGCCAAAAAGATGTTGAGACGCAGGCAGATGCTACCAAAGAAGGGAAGTATATCAATTCAGGAATTATCAATGGTCTTGAATTCAAAGAAGCGACTCAAACACTGGTGCAGTGGCTTGAAGAACGTGGCGTAGGAAAAGGTAAAATTAACTACCGCTTACGTGATGCAGTATTTGGTCGCCAGCGTTACTGGGGAGAACCGGTTCCGGTCTACTATAAAAATGACAGCACAGGTCAGCCGCTACCGTATTTACTTGATGAATCAGAACTGCCTTTGAACTTGCCGGAAGTCGATAAATATTTGCCTACCGAAAGCGGCGAGCCTCCGCTAGGACGTGCGCAAGGCTGGGAGCATGGGACAGGCAACCAATATGAGTTGAGTACGATGCCGGGTTGGGCAGGCAGCAGCTGGTACTGGTACCGCTACATGGATCCGAAAAACAAAGAGGAGTTTGCATCTCAGGAAGCAATCGGCTACTGGAAGGATGTGGATTTGTATATCGGTGGAACGGAGCACGCGACTGGTCACTTATTATATAGCCGGTTCTGGAATAAGTTTTTGAAAGACAGAGGGTTTGTGCCGGAGGAAGAGCCTTTCAAAAAGCTGATTAATCAGGGGATGATCCAGGGTCGCAGTAATTTTGTGTACCGTGTCAAAAGCGATAATTACAGCAAACCTGTTTTTGTAAGTGCAGGACTGAAAGGCGATTACGACGTAACACCACTTCATGTAGATGTGAACATTGTCGAGAATGATGTGCTGGACGTTGAAACATTTAAAGCTACACGTAAAGATATAGCGGGCGATCAGGCTGAGTTTATACTGGAAGATGGTAAATATGTTTGCGGATGGGAAGTGGAGAAGATGTCAAAATCTAAGTTCAACGTCGTGAACCCGGATGACATCGTAACCCGTTACGGAGCGGATACCTTACGTCTTTACGAAATGTTCCTCGGACCACTGGAACAGGCAAAACCATGGAATACGAATGGTATAGACGGAACATACCGTTTTATCAGGAAATTTTGGAGGTTGTTCTATAACGATCTGGGTCAATGGGTCGTGAAGGATGTTCCTGCCAAACCTGAAGAGCTGAAAACGCTGCATAAGACGATCAAGAAGATTCAGGAAGATATTGAAAACTTCTCATTCAATACAGCAGTAAGTGCGTTTATGGTTTGTGTAAATGAACTAAGCAGTGCCAAATGTGCCAGCAAAGAAATTTTGCAGGAATTGGTTGTATTGCTTTCCCCATATGCTCCACATATTTCCGAAGAGCTTTGGTTTGCTTTGGGTAATGAAGAAGGGAAAGTTTCAAAAGCAGTATTCCCGGTTTTCAACCCTCAGCATATTGCTGAAGATACTTTTGAATATCCGGTTCAGATCAATGGTAAGGTGAGGATTTCATTGCCATTTGCAGTGGATACACCTGCTGCTGATATAGAAAAGGAAGTACTGGCTCATGAGGTGGTGCAGAAATGGATGGAGGGTAAAACACCTAAAAAAGTGATTGTGGTACCGAAGCGAATTGTGAACGTGGTACTCTGACCGTAATATGATTTTAAAAAGAGAGGATAGTTGGTAAAAACCGGCTATCCTTTTTTTGTCTTATTTTGGGTTGAATATCAAATGTAAAAAACCTGTCGGTTGGTGTTGGCCTTCCTGACAGGTTTTACAATAGTGTGATGAAGTGTGAACCTTAAAATCCAGTTTGCTGATGAAGTGATTGAATCCTTATAATGTGTGCTTTTGTATTTTCTACAGCTTGTAGACATAGAAAAAGTCCTATGGTCACACAGGATTTGAAATTTTTTCGCAATGTTTTTAAAAAACAATTCGATTCATTACAGATTAAAAAATCAGCAGCTTGATTCTCAATTGAATACATGGCAAATAAAAAAGGTCACATTTCCGTAAATAGAAATGTGACCCAAATTTTATTTGTCAGCTTTATTTCAACAGCGCCGCCGCCTTATCAATTTCGGCAGTAAAAGCTTTCAGGTTCTCACTCACGCGAGTAATTCCTTCTTCAACTTCGGCCCAGTTACGTTGTTCGATTGCTTCCCGAATCATAGGCAGCGTTTTAACTCCATAACCGGTGTAGAATCCTGGTGCGTAAATCTGGTGTTTGTACCATGGCCGTCTGGGTAAACCTTGCTGATTGATCAGTTGTCTTTCTGTTTTGAAAAGAATTTCATTCAGCTTGGCCAGCTTATCTGCCGGTAATTTTTCAGCATTACCGAGTGACCTGGTGTAAACGGATGCACTTTTTTCCAGGGCAGCCAGTGCGTTTTCCAAAGGAGCGAAATTCATATACGGCGCAACATCCAATACCAGTGGCTTTACAAAAGGTTCTTTGGGATCTGCCACTGCTTCAAAACGTTTCTCTCCCAGTAATTTGTTGTGATCTGTCGCTTTTGTCCTGACGTTTTCGAGTTCCTTTTTTACCTCTGTAGCGTACATATTTACAGTATTGGAAAAGTTGTCAAAATCGAAAGGTAATACATCTGCGTTGGCAAAGCGGATAATTGCCCGACCGGCAGTTTGTGCCAGTGCTTTGCCATACAGGAAATCTCCATCTTTGAAACGAACGTAATTGTCGTAGGAATCATAGATGGTATGGTAGTCGCCACCGCTGTCTTCTCCACCAAAGCCGAGATTAAGCGACGCAATACCCAGATGCTGAATAAATGGAGTGTAGTCAGAACCGGAACCCAGCGCACCAATACGAAGATCGCTGCGTGTACGGGCCTCTGCTTTCGCAGTTGGATTGCCATTCATGAGGGTTCTGGAGCGGAGTCTGTCGATAATACTCGTTCCTTTTTCAGGATCAATGACATCTCTGCCCACCTGATTAATGAACTTTTCCAACGTATGCGATCCGCCGGCACCCAGGTAACCGCGGCCATTTCCATCTGTATTGACATAAACCACAGTTTTGGCAGACAGGTCGTTTTTGTATTTTTCAACCCACTCGGTTGAGCCTAGTAGTCCGGGCTCTTCGCCATCCCACCAGCAATACACAATGGTGCGTTTTGGCTTCCAGCCTGTTTTAAGCAATTCGCCTATCGCACGCGCTTCTTCCATTTCCGCCACTGCGCCACTCACAGGGTCACTCGCTCCGAACACCCAGGCGTCGTGGTGGTTGCCACGAACTACCCACTGATCCGGATATTCACTTCCCTTGATGGTCGCGATGACATTGTAAGCGGGAACAATATCGAAGTTGAATTCAAGTTTGAGATGCACCTTAGCCGGGCCTGGGCCTATATGGTAGGTAATGGGTAAAGCACCACGCCAGCTTGCCGGAGCTACTTGTCCGCCCAAAGCTTTCAACAATGGCAAGGCATCTCCGTAGGAAATGGG
>DASYHR010000977.1:0-2527 GCA_035998385.1 Dyadobacter sp.
CCGGTAAATCAGGAATCACTTTTACCCCGTACAAGCTCCAGCCTTCCGACGAACCCGCCAGTTTAAGCGCGCTGAGCGATGCAGTACCTTCACTGTTGAGAGGGGCAATGACATTATCAGAGCCACCAGTGTTGATTTTAAGTGGTAAAGAAGGTAACGCAAGTCCCGAAATCCCTGAGAAAGTAGCACCCCAGTCGATTTCAGCTTCACCGAATATTTCCCCCTGTGAGCGGTTATTTGGTGATATCGGGCGTACTCTGATACCGTTTTGATTTTTTAATTTGATGGTCAGGTATTCAAAAGCTTTCAGTTTGAGCTCTGATACATCGGTCACCAGTTCACCACCTTTGGGATAAATGGTATTGCCTTCCTTAATAATTACTTTGTTTGTAAAACGAAGGCTCATACCCGCATTGCCTGCTTTTTTGAAAACAGGGTTATCCGGCAAATCTTTAAGCTCGCCGGAAATAATAAACTCATTCGCTGTAGCTCCCTGTTGTGATTGAAGCAGCACAAGTTTGAAACCTAACAGTTTGGAGGCATTGAAACCAGGATCGGTAAGCGTGAAGTCGATGGGGTAGGTTTGATTGGCATCAAACTGCTGCATTTTTTTTCCTGCCAGCAGCCCCTCTTTGCTGGCGATCAGGGTGTATTCGCCTGCCGGTATGCCCGACAGCGTATATCTGCCCTGCTGATCAGCTTGGGTGAAAATATGCTCCATTCCTTCCACAGATACTGTAGCACCTGCAACAGGTGAGTCCCCTTGCTTCACCAAACCACTGGCTTTTGCGCCTGCTTTCAGGGTTACCTCAACTGAAATCGTATCTTTTGATGCATCCAGGACAACCTCGGCTTTTCGGGTCGCATAGAACGATCCTTCCGGTCCGCTCACAACGATCGCCGCATTTCCGCCCGGCACATCTTCTACGAGCGCGATTCCAGCCGCATTGGTTACAGATACTGTAGCTCCTTCTTCCGCCCGGGCTTTTGCCTTCGCAACAGGCTGTCCGTTAAAAGCATCTTGCACCAGCACTTTTACAAAAAATTTGCTCATGACGATCACATGTCCGGACGAAATTGAGCCTGATGCCAACCCGTCTGAGAATACATCGAAATAGTTTTGTGCGGCTGTGGTGAGCGTGGCGGAAGTAGACATGGACGAGCTACTCCGCATCTGGTTTCTATTTCCCGCATTTGGCGCTGTTGCCGGCGCTGTTTGCTTCGGTGTTATTTTTTTCCCTGCATGTATACCGGTTCCGCTGAAGTTAAGTTGTGCTGCGTTTACAGACTGCGTCCATTTACCAACTGCCGATGTTAAGGATGCGGCCGAAGTTGTGGATACTGCTGCACCCTTTTGCCTCGATTCCGCTTTCAATTCAACCAGATATTCTATATCGCGGAAACCGGGTTTACGAGCAACGAGTATGTGTTTACCTTCAGTTTGACTACCGGTAAAATCCCCGTTTTCATCGCTGTAAAACGCTTTGCCACCAGACTTCCAATTTAAAGAGGCGTCCGCAAGTGGCTCTCCGTTTGCATCCACGACCTTCCCCACTACAGTGATCAACTCGGCATTTATAAATAAAGGATCAATCGTTTCGCGGGTCCCTCTGGCAGAAAGATAAAGATCCTTGTCATGAATAGTCTGTTTGCCTTTGAAGTTAACCATCACCTCTGCAGCCTCTGAATTGACAGGAATGTTTTCAATTTTGAATTTTCCCAGGCTGTCGGTTACTGCAGATCGGTCATTGATATTGAAGGTGACTCCGACCATACCGTTTGAAAGCCTGGTTGATTCTCCGGTACGGCTTCCCTTTTTTCGCACCGTTACCACAGCACCGGCCACTGGCACTTCACCGTTTTTGGTGAGTACACGACCCTCCACTACAGGCAGCGCAATATCAGCCACGAAGCTTTTTTCCAACAAAACGACCTGGTCTGAAGCTGAAAGGTTGACCCCGGTGTTTGAGAGATCAATCAGATTAAGGTTGTGAACAGTTTTAGTAATACCTTCTCCTTCAATAATTACTGCATAAGAATCTGCAAATCCCTGGCTATAAAACAAACGTGGCCAAAAAGCTCTATTTTTTCCCTGAGCAACTACTTCGGCGGGCACTCCTGTTATACTGTCTTTCATCACCTCGTGCAGGAGATTCTGATGGGTAGATGCGCTATTATAGAAACCACTGGTTCTTTCGAGCCGAACCGTCGCGAGGTCAAGTTCATTGCCTTCCTCGTTCGTTACTTTCACCCGGAGCCGGTACGTTTTGGCAAGACCTGTCAATTCGCCCAGGTTATACGTTCCGTTCTGGCCTGTAACCAACGGAATGTCATAATCTGCAAATTCGAAATACGGATTATCAATTTTGAAATAGACATCATATCCGGCAGGAATGGCATCCATGTAGTTCAGTTCAAACTCTCCGGTAGCGTCGGTATTTGTCTGGCCCAATAAAATTTCCTCCTGATCATTCTTTTGGTTATTCCAAAAAAGCATAGGCGAGGCCTCGGGTGGACGACCGCTTTT
>DASYHR010000011.1:0-4524 GCA_035998385.1 Dyadobacter sp.
TCCAGCAAACCGGTCGGTCGTATAATCTGCTCTACCACCACACCTTCCGATTTTCTCAATTCATAATCCGATGGGGTTGCACTTACGAATATGGTTTGCGGCGTCATGTCTTCAAATTCCTGAAAAGTCAGCGGCCTGTTGTCCATTGCTGAGGGCAACCTGAAACCATACTCCACCAAGGACTCCTTACGTGAGCGGTCACCACCCCACATTGCACGTATCTGCGGCATAGTCACGTGACTTTCATCCACCACCATTAAAAAATCCTCAGGGAAGTAATCAAGTAAACAGAACGGTCTTTGTCCCGGCAAACGACGATCAAAGTACCGTGAGTAGTTTTCTATACCAGAACAATATCCTAGTTCACGCATCATTTCCATATCAAATTCAGTACGCTCCTTCACTCTTTCAGCTTCCGCCACTCTGCCTTCCGCAGTAAAATATTTGACTTGCTGGACAAGGTCGTCCTGGATTTCTTTGATAGATTGATTAAGTACGTCACGTCCTGTTACGAACAGGTTGGCAGGAAATATTGCTATCGCTTTATCATTCGAAATCTTCTTTCCGCTGTCAGGTTCTATCCGCTGTATCTCCTCAATTTCATCTCCGAAAAAAATGACTCTGTAAGCAAAATCAGCATAACCAGGATATATATCAACAGTATCCCCCTTCACACGGAATGTCCCGCGGCTAAACTCTACTTCCGTCCGGCTATACAGAATCTCAACCAACCTGAATAGAAACTGATTTCTGCTTACAATATCTCCCAGCTTCACACTCACAATGCTTTTTTTGTATTCGTTGGGATTACCAGCACCATAAATACAGGACACAGAAGCCACAACAAGTACATCACGTCTGCCGCTCATCAGAGAAGAAACCGTATGTAGCCGGAGCTTGTCAATCTCCTGATTGATCATCAGATCCTTTTCTATATATGTATTCGTCGTCGAAATGAATGCTTCAGGCTGGTAGTAATCATAGTAGCTGATAAAATACTCAACCGCATTATTGGGAAAGAACTGCTTAAACTCTCCGTACAACTGTGCAGCCAGGGTTTTATTATGACTTAGAACCAAGGTAGGCCGGTTAATCTCCGCCACCACATTGGCAACGGTAAACGTCTTTCCGGAACCTGTAACGCCGAGCAAAGTCTGAGCCGGCTCGCCCGCATGGATGCCATTCAGCAATTGTTTGATCGCTTCCGGCTGATCTCCGGTGGGTTGGTATTCAGAAGTAAGCTCAAAATTCATAGACTGATGATAAAATGT
Organism: Dyadobacter sp.; assembly: GCA_035998385.1. Classification (GTDB taxonomy): domain Bacteria; phylum Bacteroidota; class Bacteroidia; order Cytophagales; family Spirosomataceae; genus Dyadobacter. The sequence goes on from DASYHR010000011.1 coordinate 1,272, forward strand.
AAATAGCTGTTAGCCAATAGGTATTAGCGATTAGCTGAGGAATCAAATGACATACCAGTGAGCATAATCAGATTTTCCAACAGGTGCTTATTTCAATCAACGCTGATCAAATATAGAATAGTTTCTTGTACTGACGCTCTGCAATAGCTGTATATATGCCGTGTACAAAAACAATACCCCGACTTTGCTGCCGGGGTATTCAGAGATCAATGATTGTATCTATTATTGGTGTCAGACCAACTGGCTGGCTTTTTCTACTGCCTGCTTTTCTTTCCAATGCTGCCAGCCCAACCCAAACATTTTGGTCATGCTTTTGTCAACAAATGTGTGCCGAACGATATTCATACCACCGCGTACTGCTGTAAAGACAGAGTTATTTGCACGTAGCGCCAAACTAAAGCCTCCGTCAATATAACGGATATAGTGCCACCACAATGATGGAATAAAGATAGTCTCTCCATGCATCAGTGTGGTTTCATATCCTGTCAAACCTTTCAGTGCCGGGAATTTTTCATAATCCGGATCAATTGGATTTACTTTACTCATTACCGTATATGGATGGTGGTAAAGCCTTGCACTGTCCTCCGGAGCAAACAATATTACCTGCTTACGCGTATGGAACTGTGTCAGGAAAACGTTTGAGCAATCCATATCATAGTGCAGGTTGGTAATAGCTCCCTGCCCGCCGAAAAATACAAATTTGTAGGACTTCAAAAACCCATCCATAATGGTTGGGAAAATAATATCCTTTTCCAGAGAAGGGGCTTTTTTGAAAATGTCAAACAGGAATAAACGAAGGTCTGTTGGCCCTGCTTCGATCGCTGAAAGGTACTCTCCAAACTTCATTGTCTTGGCCGTCTGAAAATACTTATCGGCATCGTGCACATGGTTGTCTACCAGCGGCACCTCAATTTGTCCATGATTTTCTCTGAGCCAGTCGAAAGTCCACTTTTCCATGGCCGGCCAATCCTTCATCAGATCAGTAAATACTACAGGACGGCTTGGTTTTAAATAGTTTTCGATGAATTCTTCACGGGTAAGTCCGCTACGCTTTTCTATGGGCACTAATTTCATGACAGAAACTCAATTAATGGTAAACTACTGAATAAAAGGACTAGTAAATTTACAGTATGTCTGATGATAAACCCGGGTAGTATATTGACCCGGATCCGCTGAGAACAACAACAGCTAATCACTGCACATAAGTTCTGTAATCCGGCCCATTCTGATATCCGATCCAAATTTATTAAAGAGTAATGAGAAACAACATTATTTTCATACTTAATGTGAAATTTACCACCTAAACTTATAGGGTATGTATTTTATAAATATTACAGGAAAAGCCTTCCCGTAACTTCAATTTTAACTACATCCCTACCACTGGAAATTTTTACCTGTAAATCCGAAACGCACAACAAATTTGTAAATTGACCTCCAAACTAAAAACATGGACAACGGGAAACAGGACATAGAGGACATTCTTGACGCGCAGAATGTACAGATCAAAAAATTACATGACATCGTGCTCCAGTCCATCAAAGATCAGGATCTGTTGTTGAGCAACCTTCTGCATCCACCTGCAGAGAAGTCCACAGTCGGACAGCGGATATCAGATCAGGTGGCAAAATTTGGTGGAAGCTGGACATTCATTATCGCATTCTCCATTTTGCTGATTGCCTGGATCGCCTATAATTCAGTCGTTCCTGCAGCTTCGCAGTTCGACCCCTACCCATTCATTCTGATGAATCTGGTGCTTTCTTCTGTGGCAGCCCTGCAGGCGCCGATTATTATGATGAGTCAAAACAGACAGGAAGAAAAAGACCGTGTCAATGCGGAAAATGACTACATGGTCAATTTGAAAGCAGAGCTGGAAGTGCGGAGTCTGCACCAGAAAGTGGATTTACTATTGGAAGAACAAATCAAAACATTATTCGAAATCCAGGCCAAACAGGTTGAAATGCTGAAGAAACTGGACGACAAAATAGATTTGGTTTTAAAGAACAACAATCAATAACAGTATCAGATGAAAATCAATTACAATAACAAAGTTTTCAATCCGGTTTCCAACTCAGAAAACGGAGAGGTAGATCTTAGTATGCAATTTGTATACAAGCAAACAGGCAATATTGTCACTTCATCGTATGCAGGTGGCCGCATCGTTTCAGGCCAGCTGATTGCACTTGTGGACGAACAAGGCGGGCTGGACATGCGCTACCATCAGATTAATACAAAAGGGGAAATGATGACAGGTATATGCACGTCCGTACCGGAAATTTTATCCAACGGAAAAATACGGCTGTATGAAAAGTGGAGATGGACCAGCGGTGATTTGTCGCAAGGAGAATCTGTACTTGAAGAACAATAACTTCTTGATCCGGACATTATATTTCAAAATCTCATCATCCTATGAAGCGCTTCCTTTTTATTCCAATTCTTTGGGCCATGTTTTCAGCTACTATCTATGCCCAAACGAGTCGTGTCATTTCCGGCGCCACCAGATTCAGCGTCAAGTTCGTTCTGGGCACCTGTGACGGAACATTTGATGCTCCCAAAGGAACCGCCGTTTTTGACGAAAATAATCCCGGAAAGTCGTCATTCAATTTGACGATTAATGCCTCATCGTTCCAAACAGGAAATAAATCCCGCGACAAAGACATGAAGAGCGAAAAGTATTTTGATGTCGCCAAGTTCCCGGAAATTAAATTCAAGTCTTCTAAAATCGAAAAATCCGGCAAGGGTTACCACGCTACCGGAACGCTGACCATACGTGATGTAAGCAAAAATGTTACACTTCCCTTCGATGCTAAAAAAAGCAAAGACGGTGGATATAGCCTCACCAGCCAATTTGAAATAAATCGCCTTGATTACAAGATCGGAGAAAAAGACTGGAAATTGAAAGATCTGGTATCCGTAAAAATAGCCGCCGAAATCCACTGATCTGCAGGCTTCAGCCTGTAACAAGACATTGCATTGTGTTTTGATTTTATCACAAATTACATTATTTGAAATATTTCCTGATGCACCACTTTGTAATTAGTCTAAATACTATTTTATTTACATTTTTATAATTGGTCTAAATTGATTTAAACTTCCGGATGAAGCATTTTATTGCAACTGTTTGCTACCTGATCATTTCAGTTGCGGCCAACGCGCAAACTCAGCATGGAGAGATAAAAGGAAAAATTCTGGGAAAGAATGGCCAACCGTTCGCAGGAGCAGATGTGTCGTTAAAAAACACTAACTACCATCAAAC
>DASYHR010000052.1:0-8169 GCA_035998385.1 Dyadobacter sp.
CAGGGTGTTGACCTACGTAGGCAGAAGTTACTGCCACATTTTCTTTACCCACAACCTCTTTGATCAAATCGATTGTTTTTAGTGTTTTCTGCTCAGTCTGTTCTATTCTGGTACCTTCTTCTGCGCGTAATCGCACCTGAAACTGACCGCCATTTACTTTAGGAAGTACATCCTTTCCGATTCTTGTCAGCATAAATCCCGCAATCGCAGTTGTAACTATCAAGTAGGCAATGACCACCGGACGACGATAGGGCATCATACGGTTGATAAAACGGTTAAATCTGCTCCGTATCTTTTCGAAAAATCCTATTTTCCCATTGTTGTCCAAATCCTGTTTATGCGCCAGATTTTCTTTGAGCGCTGCGCTATTTGAACTCAAGCCTGCAGCAGCAAATTCCTCTGCATCAGTCATGTCAGTCCCATCAGCCTTTTTGTGGTGTTTTACCTTCATAATCCAGTTTGCCATTACGGGCACGAAAGTCTGGGCCAGAAAGTAAGACACGATCATACTGAAACCGATCGCGAGTGCCAATGGCAGAAACAGCGAACCCGGAATTCCCCCCATTGTAAAAGCTGGCGCAAATACGGCAAGGATACAAAACAGAATCAGCAGTTTCGGGAAGGCAATTTCCTGACAGGCATCCCAGATAGCGAGCGCTTTGGGTTTACCCATGTCAAAGTGTTGATGTATATTTTCAATCGTGACCGTACTTTCATCGACCAGAATTCCAATAGCAAGTGCCAGACCGCTCAGGGTCATGATGTTGATGGTTTGTCCGAATAAGTTGAGGAATAAAACCCCTGCAATAATAGACGTAGGAATGGTGAGTACGACAATAAGTGCGCCGCGTGCATCGCCCAAAAATAACAATACCATCAGCCCGGTCAATACCGCACCGATTGCACCTTCATGGAGCAAACTCATGACCGAATTCATCACATATACGGACTGGTCAAATTCGTAACTCACGTGCACATCCTCCGGCAAGGTACTCTGAATTTGAGGTAATGCCTTTTTTAGATTTTGTACAACTTCCCAGGTGGAAGCATCTGCACCTTTGGCAATACTCAGGTAAACAGACCGTTTGCCATTTACAAGTCCATATCCGGACGTTATATCGGCTGCATCTTCCACGGTAGCAACGTCCCTCAAGTACAGATTTTGTACACTCCCTTTAAACAAAGGTATATTCTCAAAGTCTTTCACCGTACGCACGGTGGTATTTGTAGGGGTAATGTAATTTTTGTCACCTATGCGAACATTGCCGGAAGGTGCAGTCTGGTTATTTAGTTTGATCGCTTCCACCAACTGATCCGTCGTCATATTATGCGACCTCAGCAATTCCGGATCCGCTTTCACGACGATTGTTCTTTGGTTACCTCCAAATGGCGGAGCTGACACGAGCCCTGGGATAGACGTAAAAGAAGAACGTACATAAACGTTCGCCAGATCGAGCAGTTCGTTATTAGAGCGGGTTTCACTCGATAACACGAGCTGGCCTACGGGCAGGGTTGAGGCATCAAAACGGATGATAAAGGGAGGATTAGATCCGGGCGGGAATATTGCCTGTAGCCTGTTGGTAAATGCGCTGAGTTCTGCTGAAGCCTGTGCCATATTCGTGCCCGGATAAAAGCTCAGTTTCATCAGCGTCAGTCCTTGTGTATTTTTGGTTTCAATGGTTTTAATCCCATTGACATACAGCAGGATATTGACATATTGCTTACCGAAAAAGGTTTCCATCTGATTGGGTGTATATCCTCCGAATGGGTGAGCGATATACATTACCGGCAAATCAAGTTTTGGGAAGATATCCACCTTGATTGATCGCACCGCATTGATACCAAAGAAAAACAAACCTGCCACAATCACGATAATGGTGATGGGTTTGCGAAGTGCGAAACGTATTAAATCCATTGAATGAGATTGATTAAAGGAATAGGCCTATAAGTTATTATTACAGTCTTGAGAGTAAAGTTATTCGTTCACAAAGGTTGACAGATCGCCGGACGCGGCCGCCTTGAGCAGAAACGCCTGCCACACATTGATGAACGCTACATCCCTGCTGGTCTCCGCGCGGTTTAGCAGATAAAGCGCCTGGGTGATATCTACGATGTTACTCAATCCGTTTTTGTATAATACACTCTTCTGAAGGTAAGCGTCTGATGCCGACTGCACTTGTATCGGTGCTTCGGTAAAGTTGGATACGGCATTCCTGATTTTATTCTCAGAAAGGATCAGCTGATTCTGAAGCTGGTTGGTAACCATATCATATTCTTCCTTATAAGCCTGTGAGATAAACTTTTGAGAAGTAACCTGTTGTTTGATTCTCAGAATATTGGTTACGTTCCAGGTGGCACCTACGCCGATCAGGTAGTTGGCCCGTACAGGCTTAATTCCTTCCAGGTAATTTTGTGTGTAAGCATGCTGATTGACAGCATAACTTGACGAGAAACCGGCACCACGTCCCTGAAATACACCGAACATGGATAAAGTCGGCAGGCCAAGTGTATGGAAATATTTGACTTGCTGATCGCTGAAAGCGATGCGGCTGTTGTAATATTGAAGCAGGGGATGAATATTTATTTTTGATGCATCAGAAGAAATTTCCGGAATGGCTTTTACAAATGCGGAATCGAGAGCAAACTGCTGATCAGTGATGCCCATAAGCTGTGCAAGCCTGGCCGCCAGTTCCTGTTCCTGATCATGAGCCTGCGTAAGTGAAATTTTTGCATTTGATATTTCTGCATTGGCAAAGGAGGAATCGACGCCCGGAACAAGTCCGTTTTTTGACTTGGCTGCGACTACATTTTTGATCGCTACGGCCCGATCCAGATTGTTTTCCCATGACCTGATCAGTCTCTGAGCTGCCAACAGGTTCAGATAGGCTCCCGCTACTCTTACACCATGCTGAAACAATTCCTGTTCGAGGTCACTCTGATCTCTGGAAATGGCAGTTTCGGCAACCCTGATTTTTTCTTTGGCGCGACCAAATGCGTAAAAGTCCCAGTTTACATTTGTCAGATACAAAGCGCCAAATGCGGAGTTCCAGTTCTGATCGGGAAGGGGCAGGCCCGAAGAAGCTACGGCAAGTCCCATTCCATATAAGGGGCCGTTTTGGCCATTTATTGTTCCGAAATCCTGTTGGAGTGAGAAGTTAAGATTGGGCAGGTAGTCCTTCCGGGCTTGTGATGCCGAAGCTTTTGAGGCATTCACGATGCCAGATTTGGCTTTGATGGTTCCATAATTGGTTTGTCCCGTACGGATTGCTTCCCCGATACTTAAAACCTGGCTGTTCGCTGTATGTGGAAAGACGCAAAAGGTGAGGTGCAAGGCTAAAAGTCCGGCTATGCCCTGTTTGTACATATTTTGAATAATTACTGAATTGAGAAATAATTACCATGAAATAGGGTAAACAAGATTCAGGCAGGATTGAGTTTACCGTAAGTTCAGGGGATTGTATGGTTACGCAAAAATAGAAATGTAACGCATGGTAATCCATATGTTTTTCAAACAATTCATTACAAATTTCAGACTTACTAATTTTCTTGGATATTCCTAAGAAGTTGCTGTGTTTGAGGAATATACGTGTAAATGAATTATCTGAATCGGGCACAAAAAAAGACCGGCACACTGATGTGCCGGTCTGATTCGCAATGCATGAACGTCCTAATCTACGGTAGGAAGCGTCGTGCTATCTTTTGGATTGTAGTAATCTGCCACTTCGGTGTTCGGTTTTGAGACCGCGTTTCCAGCCGGAGTTTTATAATTACGGGGAGAAACCAATGGGTTGATATCAACACCTTCCTTTTGGTAGGTTTTCGTTACAACCAGACTTGCAGGGCGTGGCGCATACTTGGGTGTAGTGCTCACGTTTGTTCCTCTGTTTTGTCTTTTATAATAGCCTTCTACGGTATTCATATTGGCTACACGGATTGTCTTCTCTTCCTGAACTGCTTTGGCTTTCGCTGCTTTGTTCGGGTGTTTGTAATTATATACTGAGACGCCTGGATCTACAATTGACTGTGCATTTACTGCAATTGTTCCAAAAACGGCTAATACGATTGCTGAGACAAATTTTGATTTTATCATGATCTAAAAGTCTTTTTGAACACATTTACTAAATCCCTTTTCTGAGGGACATATGCAATAAACAACTTTTAGTCAGACCTCCAAAATGTCCTAATTTCCTTCTAATTGTTATATTTTTCGAAATGATGATCGTTTTCAACACTTCCGTAAATGTTTTTTTGGGAAACTCATCAAAACGGGATTTAATTTATCCGGTAAATCAGGAAAAATGATTAAAATATGCCTTTTCAGGCTAAAAATGAGAGATTACTAAAACTTTAAATTTTAATAACTTTTTTGTTTATTCTAATGAATTACTAATTATTGCTGCTCCGCAGAGCCAATTACAGCTATTTTACAAGGAGCAGGAGCTCAGATGATACAAGCTGACACAGCGCCAAAAATCGCTAGGCCAGCAGTGCACGGGATGTAGTTCTGATACCGCCACATATTCTCTCTACGGGAAGGTCGTTCGAATCATCACCAAAAGGGTCTTCGATTTCCTCCGCTATTACTTCCAAACTGGCCAGGATATAGAATACAAACATGACGAACGGGATAATCAGGAAGTGCAGCACAAAAACATAACCTATCGGCAAGGTAATACAATAGGCAAAAATGAATTTTTTGATATAAGAGCTGTAGGAGAGCGGAATAGGTGTGTTTTTGATACGCTCACAAGCGCCACAGATGTTGGTGAACGATTCCAGTTCGTGGTTCAACAATAATACTTCCTCAGGCAATAACAATCCTCTTCGCTGCAATTCTATTGTCTTGACAAAGAGTGACGACGCGATTTGGTTTGGAACATGTTCTTTCACGTCCAGATCATCGGCTTTCATCCATTCTGAATCTTCAAATTCAGCAGATACGTATTTGCCACGCAGGTGATTCTTCATGGCGTAGGCAAAGTTGGGTACCATGTGTTTATAAAAATTCCTTTCGGCTGTATATTCCTTCGGGATCAGTCCGCTTATTTTTAAACACAGGTTACGGCTGCTGTTGACGAGGCTTCCCCATTGCTTACGTCCTTCCCACCAGCGATCATAGGCTGTATTGGTTCTGAAAACGAGGAGCAGTGACAATACAAATCCCAGCAATGAATGCATGATCGAGATGTTTTTCAGGTCGCTGTTATCGCTCAGATTCAGATATACCAAAAGAAAATACGCGAGCACGCTGGAGTACACACCGATAGCTATGATCATCGGAAGCAGCTTCCTTGTGGTATCCGCTTTCTGAAAATAGAAAATGTATTTGAACCACTCCTTCGGATTATAATCGATCATACCAGTTTTACCTGATCAATAAGTTTGAAGAATTCTTTAAAACATTTCGCAGTCAGCTGGGCATCTTCCAATGCATTGTGAGTGTCTTCCTCGCGGTCAAAACCGAAGTAGGCAGACACCGATCCCAGACTAAGCGAACGCGGTACTTTCTGACCGTTTTTTTCCAGAATCTGAAAAAACAAATAGGAAACTGTATGAAGATCGAGCATTTTATTTGAGAATGACCACTTCATCTTTTCATTCTGATACGAATGTCTCAAAAAGTTTATGTCATTGATCACGCTTTGTCCGCAGATGATAACATTAGACAAATTAGGTTTGCCGGAATTCAGCTTTTTGATCCACTTCTCAAACTCTGGCAAAACGTCGTAGATCATCGGAGCATCTTCAAGATCAGCCATCGATAACCCATGTATCTCTTCAGACCGGGCTGAAAAAGCTTCTTCGTTTTCCGGGTAAACATTTTGTAAATAGGTACCGCGGGACTGCCATTGATCGTCAAAAAATTCTGCTCCGATCTGAATGATTTCATTCCAGCCAGGCTCAGGACCTGTCATTTCTACATCCAGCACTAAAAATGCCATCCGATTATGAATATGTTATAAAATGAAAATGAATTGATATTATCGAACCTCAATGCTCTACTTTTGTTGTAAATGTAAAGAAACAATGTCTTTTGCTGCTGTCTCATCAATCTATTTATTTTTGAAAAATGTCATTTGATTATAACCAAGTCCCTTCCCCCTGTTTCGTTCTGCAGGAGAACCTGCTGAGAAACAATCTGGAACTCATTGATTCTGTGCAGAAACAGGCCGGATGTACGATTATTCTGGCTTTGAAGGGCTTTTCGATGTATAGCGCGTTTCCTATTGTGAAGGAATATCTCAGAGGAGCGACAGCGAGTTCGCTGAATGAAGTGAAGCTGATCAATGATTTTATGGGTTATAAAGCCCACACTTACATGCCTGCTTACCTGGATTCGGAGTTTATAGAAATACTTGAGAGAAGTAGTCATATTACCTTCAATTCGTTGAGCCAGTGGGAGCGTTTTAAGGATCGGGTAGAGGACTTCAAGAAACAGAATCCCGCCCATTCACTTTCCTGTGGTATCCGTGTGAATCCGCAATACTCGGAAGTCGCTACGGACATGTACAATCCATGTGTACCGGGCTCCCGCCTGGGCGTAACCAGGGATAAGTTGCCGGATGTTCTTCCTGAGGGCGTGGACGGAATTCACTTTCACACTTTGTGTGAGAATGGTTCTGATACTCTGGAACGCACGTTGGCTGCTTTGGAAAAGAAATTCGGGGATTTACTTCATCAGGCGAAATGGCTTAACATGGGCGGTGGCCATTTGATGACCCGTGAAGGATATGATATTGAAAAACTGATCGGTTTGGTTAAAGCGATTCGCGAGAAATACAATCTGGACGTAATACTGGAGCCAGGCTCAGCCATAGCCTGGAGAACAGGCGAACTGGTGACGACAGTTTTGGACGTGATGGACAGTCAGGGTATTCAGGTTGCGATTTTAGATACTTCATTCGCTGCACATATGCCTGACACACTGGAAATGCCGTACAAACCTGTGATTCGGAATGCACATCAGGAGCCCGTTGCAGGTAAGCCCACGTACAGACTGGGAGGTATGACATGCCTGGCTGGAGACTTTATGGGAGATTATTCTTTCGACCAATCATTACAGGCAGGGGATCAGCTCATTTTTGAGGATATGATCCACTATACTATGGTAAAAACCACGACATTTAACGGTGTTAACTTACCTTCGATTGGTATGGTGACTAAAAACGGCGATTTCAGGCTTATCCGTTCCTACGGATACGAAAGTTTTAAAGATCGTTTGTCGTAATCTGACAGTTCATTAGTTGTTACATCGGCTTGAAATGCGTTGCGGCTTTCCGGAAAACATATTCTTGTTTTTGGAAAGCCGCTTTTGTTTTTGTTGATTTTTAAACATTACGCTAATGCCCGACTGCGGAATAATACAAAATAGGAGGTAGGTCCATTTATCACACAAAGTCAATCTCCGGCGACTTTCGGCACACTTTCAATCATTTTACACCAGATTTGTCAGGTTGGTAACAGCATTTATGTACTATTTGCTGGTATTTAACCACTGCATTTCCTGCTTTTAAAAAAAATATTTCATGAGTTAACCGTATAGACTTACAATTCGTTAAGCTCACCAAAACAAATATTTCGGAACAACAGCTTAAAAATCTACCATTTTTTGCTGTACCTTTGTATCCCGTAATCATAGAAAAAAAGCAAAGTCTCATGGCTTCCAAAGCACGAAAGACCGCTAAGTACATTTTCGTTACGGGCGGTGTAACATCCTCACTTGGCAAGGGAATAATTGCCTCCTCATTGGCTAAACTGCTGCAAGCCAGAGGTCTCTCAGTCACGATCCAAAAGTTTGATCCATATCTGAATATTGATCCGGGTACAATGAATCCTTACGAGCATGGTGAATGCTATGTAACGGACGATGGTGCCGAAACAGATCTTGACCTTGGGCACTACGAGCGTTTTCTCAATGTCCGCACCTCACAGGCAAACAACGTTACCACAGGACGTATTTACCATAACGTAATCACAGCTGAAAGAAGGGGAGATTTCCTTGGGAAAACAGTACAGGTGGTACCTCATATCACGGATGAGCTTAAAAGAAATATGCTTCTTTTAGGTCAAACCGGTGATTACGATATCGTTATCACAGAAATAGGTGGTTGCGTGGGTGACATCGAATCCCTTCCGTTTCTTGAAGCTGTACGTCAGGTTAAATTTGAA
>DASYHR010000057.1:0-13131 GCA_035998385.1 Dyadobacter sp.
TATCGAAATTAGATAAACAAGAGCAAAACAATGGCATGAAGCTGAGGCAGGGCATGAAGATCATTACTTGTATAACCAATCCGGAAGAAATCGGATATAAATATGCATTGAAAGCGTCATGTTATTTTTTTAATCTGGAACTGATCACATTGACTCACCCAGGCAAATGGGATAGTCACCGGCATAAGGATACTTATTTGAAACAATATCTGCTTTCGTTGCCGGGAAACGAAGTGGTTCTTTTCACAGATGGTTACGATACCATTCTGTTGGGGGGTGAAAAGGAAATTATGGAACGATACAAACGTATTGCACCAGATGGAGAAATTGTCCTTTCTGCTGAAAGGACATGTTATCCGGACCCAAACCTAGCTAACACTTACCCTACAACCGATACACCTTACCGTTTTTTGAATTCGGGAGGGATAATCGGTACCGCTGCTGATATTCTCAGTGTGTTGATAGCCATTGATGAGATGAAATCGACCTTTCCTGATGATCCCTTTTTGTTCAGTAATCAGTACTTGTGGACACGTATTATGTTGAAAAGAGATAATTCAGGGATCAAACTCGATGTTAATTGTGAATTATTTCAAACCTTCCCAACGAGTATGGAGACGGTTAAAAAATTTCAATCAGTACCGGACATCAATGAAAAAAAAGAAATAGTGATGACCGAGATGAAGGCGATCCTTCGGGACTTTGAAGTGAACGACAAGAACATTTATAACAAAATCACTGCTACTTATCCTTTGCACCTGCATTTTAATGGCCCGGTGATGAAGCCAGCGATGTTAGTCCAGCCTTTTTTATCTTTTATAAATAGAGTTAATGAGACCGGAACATCAAAAGAACAGACCAAAGCTATATCCCCTATTGGATCATGAGAAGATGTAATCCGTAAAATGTAATAGTTTGTGAAAATATATTACAAAAATATCGTTACTGCAGTAATAGTTCAGTGAGAGAATTTAGCTTTACAATATCATCATGTAAAATGCAGTTGGCCAACAAATTGAGTGATGGTTTTAGTAAATTTTTACACTATAAATTTTATTAACATGAAATTGCAAGCTATTGAGTTGGAAATGTATGGAATGACAGAGTTGTCTTTGGAAGATCAACTATGTATTAATGGAGAGTACTCGTGGAATGAATTCTGTGGTGACGTGGGTTATTTAGCTGGTTCTGCCGTAGCATTTGCAACGAATGCTGCAAGTTCTCTTAATCAGGTATTTGTTGGTATTGCAACTGAAAAAACAGTTGGAGGCGCATTTAAAAAGTAATTTAATAATTTTAACAACCTTTTATTCATGAATATTACAAAAGAAATTCAGCCAGATAATATATTAGATGTTCTAAGCTCTGAGGAATTGTTGAATATATGTGGTGGGTCAGTTGACCATACGCTGTCAGACCATCTTAAAGCAATTACTAGTAAGTTTATCGCTGACAGTTGGAACACTTTCTGTTCTAATTTTAATCAGGGGTACCAAGAGCATATTAGGAAATGAACTGAAGGAGGCTATTAGAACAATTCGATAGCCTCTTTTATGACTATATTTATGATTAAAAGTATCATATCATTTTATATAAATCCATATTCCAATTTTTTCGTAGGGGAAAATGAGACAGCGCGAGAAAGAATAATTTTATTCAAAAAATTATTTATTTTTTGTCTTTTTTCAACCTTATCTATTGGTATGTTAATCGTGCTTATTGAAACAGTTTTAGAAGCTAAATTTAATGTTTCAATTATTAAATACTTATCAGATGGAAGGAAAGAATTTAGGACAATTAATTCTCCATTTATGGCCTCTTTCAAAATCTGTTTACTTGGACCTTTTGAAGAAGAGATTTTATTTCGACTACCTTTAATTTTAAGATCAAAAATTTCTATATTTTTTATTATTATTCTAGTAGTAGATCGTTTTTTTTTACAGTTTTTACCAGCGATATTTTTTCCTTTTTATTATAATTCAATTTTGGCTTTTTTGGCAATTATAACTTTTGAAAAGAGTCCTGATAAAGATTTTTCAAAAATATTTGATAAGAGAAACTACAATTATTTGTGCTGGGGTTTGACGATTGCTTTTGCATCGGCACATATTGGTAATTTTACTCCTTTGAACTGGTCATTCATTTATTTGTATCCCGTTTATGTTTTTCCCCAGTTCGTATATGGTATTGTATTAAGTTATTTGGCAATAAGGTATAAATCTATAATATGGCCGTTTCTTTTACATGTAGCTATCAATTCGACTTCGGAGGTTCCTAAATTGTTAGCAAAACTATTTTAACAGGTTAAAATCAATCATTCTTAATTTTGACCACACGCACACGCATCAAACAACATGACATCACTGATTGCGGAGCAGCCTGTCTTATACTAATTTAAAAATAAAAAGTTGTATATTTATGTATGAAATATGCTGACATTATTAAGGAAAATATTTTATTTCATTCTTTGTTTAATTCACTGACTGTTATTTGTGAATTTATCTCTTTTGAATTTTTATAAATATGTTTATGCTGCCATATTATACTAAAATAATCGGGTACTAAATAGTTATCTTATCAGGGATCCTAGTACTATCGTTAGTCGTTTATATTCCTTTTGACGAACTGTCAAATGACGCATGGGTTGGCGCTGCTGGATGGATCGGACTTGCTGGCATGGCACTGGTTGCTGTTTCAAAGGAAAGGAAGGAAACTGCTGATATTGAAAGGTTAAGGTTTAAGTGTTTCTTCCACGGGTTTTTCGGAATGCTACTGGTTATTGTAACTCTTTCGTTGTCTAATTTGATTGTCACTGATGATAAGATTTCTATTTAGAAAGCAGGTGGTTACCTTACGGACAATGATGTTTGGAAATTTTCTATTATGGGGCCGAGACCAAGCCATTACATGTAATTAATTAACGTAAACAGAATCATCATGAGCTCTTTTCAAGTGGAAAACTATAATGTTACCGAAATTTCCGAGGAAGAACTCCTCAATGTAGCTGGTGGAGGTTTGTGGGATAAAATTTACGACGCGACTATTGGTTACGTTGTTGGAGAAGTTTTTGACGGAGTTTATCAAGGTTTATCTAGGCCATGTGAGAATAAATGTAAATAGTGCATTAATAATTAGGGAGCTTTGGGTGCAAATACTCCAAGCTCCTACCATTTTAAAATATAGGCTCTTAGAGTGATAAATAATTTTCGTTTTTTAATACAAAACTTTATTGGTTTCGCTAAAAATCCCAATAATCCTAAATATGTAAACTTATCTACTTATCAAAGATTAATACATGTTTGTTTCTATTACCTACCTATAAAGTTTATAATTAGTATATTCATTTTAGAATTACTAGAGATAGTTGAGAGAATGGGATTATACAATCCTATTGCTATGACGGATAATAAAGGAGGAATATTAATAACAATCATCTCAGTGGTTATTATAGGTCCGCTTATTGAAGAAGGTGTGTTTAGACTGGGATTAGGACATTATCGTAATAGATCTTATTTTAAATGGTTGTATTATTTATCTGCCTTCGTTTTTGGAGCAGTTCATATTTTTAATTATACATTTTACCATACGCATCATATTTTTATTATTTTAATTACGGCTTCCCAGACTTTTGGAGGTTTAATGTACGGATATATTCGAATTATATACGGTTTCTGGTATGGTGTTTTATTGCATGTTTTGTTTAATTTAGTGGTTGCTATTGGTGAATATACCGCTATCGATCTTTTGTAGATAAATTTTATCCTACTATCTTATACCAAAGTAATCAGGTACTTAATAGTTGCATTATCGGGGATCTTGGTATTTTCGTTAGTTGTTTATACTCCCTACAACACGCTATAGAAAGACACGTGCGTAGGGTCTGTTGGATGGATTGGGCTTATTGGCATTTCATTGGTTGCTGTTTCTAAGGAAAAGAATGAAACTGCTGATATTGAAAGTATAAGATTTAAATGTTTCTTCCAGTTTTTTTTTCGGGGTGATACTGGGTATTGTAATTTTTTCGTTGTATAAATTGATTCTCAATGACGATAATATTGCTATTGAGAAGTCAGTCGGTGTACCTTAAGTACACTGATGTTTCAAAATTTTTTTGATCACACATTTAGTTCCATTTTGATATAAAGTAAAAGACAGTATTTGCCATAAGACAGACTAGTTTTAATTCATATTTGGATACTTTTGTTAGTATATGAAACGTATTTGTCGATATCAATATTGATAATTACTAATTGTGAGAACTTAAAGGAGAAAACAAAATTTACAATATTTTCTCCATTTTTTGTTTGAGGTAATAGCCGGCCACCTCGTATCTTGTATTTATACTATAATTAAGGAGTTTGTAATTTCGTTTCTTCAGTAGTACATGATTTTGTCAGAAAGCGAGAGAAATATTGATTTTGTATTTTATTTGATGTACGTTATATGAAGTGGAGAGGTATTTCTATGATGAAAGATGTCATTTTGTTTTACAGTAATCCACATGCGTGCTTTAATACAGGTGAAAATGAATCTTTAAAAGAGAAAGTAACAATCTTAAAAAGAAGTTACCTATTTTGCCTTGGCGCAGGGGTCTTAATTGGTCTTGTGATCATGGCTGTAGAGAGTTTTTTGCAGTCAAAGTATGGTATTTCTGTCTACGAAAATCTAAGACGAAATGGCAATGAGTTTAGAACGAACCGCTCCCGAGCAGGCAATTTTATTTTAGCTTGTCTGATAGCTCCCTTTATTGAAGAATGCACTTTTCGTTTGCCTCTTTTAATAAAGTCTACATTTTTAAGATGGATCATTCTGTTGGTTTTTATCCTGTATTTTGTTGTTGATATTTTTAAGTCAGATGTATATATATGGTGGTATTATGCCGTCTTGGTGATCATATTTGGAGGGATTATTATTTTTATCAGCAGTGATCCGAGTCCTATTTTGGTACGGAAAAAATACAACCATTTATGCTGGACTTTGACTGTCTCGTTTGCGTTGCTGCATGTGGTCAACTTTTATCCTTTAAACATCACCATTTTTTATTTGTATCCCCTTTACGTTCTTCCTCAATTTGTTCATGGTGCGGTGCAGAGCTATTTGGCAATTAAATATAATTCTATAGTATGGCCTTTTCTCTTGCATGCCGGCATCAACTCAACGGCTGAGCTAAGCAGGTTGATAACAGATTCCATTTAATCGATGTGAGAATACACACTTATTTTGATCACTCACACACGCATCAAACAACATGACATCACAGACTGCGGAGCAGCCTGTCTTACTTCTATTGCGGCCTATTATAAACTGCGCATTCCAATAGCCCGTATTCGCCAATATGCAGGTACAGACCAAAAAGGGACCAATATGCTTGGTCTCATTGAAGCTGCACAAAAGCTTGGTTTTCAGTCTAAGGGAGTGAAAGGTACGATAGAAAACCTATCGAAAATTCCGTTGCCTGCCATTGCCCATATCGTTGTAAAAAAGAGCACCGAGTCTTCTGATGTAAACCCTGGTACCGGTCTTCACCATTATGTTGTTCTCTATCAAATCACAGATAAGAAAGTGACCTATATGGATCCGGGTGATGGTAAGTTTCACACGAAAACCAAAGATGACTTTAAACAATTGTGGACGGGCGTATTGATGATCCTGCTTCCATCCGAGGAATTCAAAGCAGGTGATCAGCGGATATCCGTTAGGCGCCGTTTTTGGGTTTTGGTCAATCCGCATAGAAGTGTCATGATCCAGGCACTGTTTGGGGCGGCCATTGCAACATTACTAGGTCTGTCTACATCCATTTATATTCAAAAAATAACGGATCACGTATTGCCCTCCGGTAATATGAATTTACTGCGTTTATTAAGTGTTGGTATGCTGTTTATTTTGCTGCTGCAAACCATTGTCGGTACGATTAAGACTGTATTTGTTTTCAGGACAGGCCAGCAAATTGATGCGCAATTAATTCTGGGATATTACAAGCACCTGCTCACACTGCCGCAGCAATTTTTCGATACCATGCGGGTAGGGGAAATTATTTCCAGGGTCAATGATGCAGTCAAGATCCGGTCTTTTATCAATGAAACAGTGCTGGATCTGGTTGTGAATGTATTTATTGTAGTGTTCTCCTTTATGCTCATGTTTACCTATTACTGGAAACTGGCATTGATCATGCTGACTATTATCCCGTTTTATGTATTTTTTTATTGGCTGTCCAACCGTATGAACAAGCGGTTGCAGAGAGAGTTGATGGAGAATGCTGCGGAGCTGGAAGCGCAGTTGGTGGAATTGCTCAATGCAGCGGCTACTATTAAGCGTTTTGGCATGGAAAGCTATGCCAATTATAAAACAGAAACCCGGTTTATCAAACTCATCCGTACCATTTCCGGTTCTTTTATGGCTTCGTTGTCCGTGGGCACAGCTAGCGGCGTGGTATCGCAGGGTTTCACAATTATTCTGCTTTGGGTAGGGACCACCTTTGTGATTAGTAACGAGCTGACTGCAGGAGAATTATTCTCTTTTTACGCCCTAATCGGCTATTTTACCGGGCCGGCCGGAAGGCTCATCAGTGCGAACAGGACAATACAGGACGCACTCATTGCTGCGGACAGGCTGTTTGAAATTATGGATCTTGAGCGGGAAAAAACAGAAAACAAAATTGCGCTTACACCGGACATGATCGGTGATATTTATTTGGAAGATGTCACCTTCAGGTATGGAACCCGGGCTCTTATTTTTGAAAATCTGAGTCTTATAATTCAGAAAGGAAAGATAACTGCCATTGTAGGGGAAAGCGGTTCTGGAAAGTCTACACTTATTTCCTTGCTGCAGAATCTATATCCGCTTAAAAACGGACGGGTGCGAATCGGAGATTATGATATTCAGCATCTGAGTAATGAAAGTTTACGAAGATTGGTAAGCGTGGTTCCGCAGCAAATACACTTATTTGCAGCAACGGTTCTGGAGAATGTTGCGCTCGGTGAATTTGAACCTGATGTAAAAAAAATACTTCATTATGCCAGAAAGCTCGGTATTCATGAATTCATTGAGGAACTGCCCCATGGATATTCGACGGAGCTGACAGAAAACGGAAATAATCTTTCGGGAGGCCAGAGGCAGAGACTGGCTATTTTAAGGGCTTTATACCGTGAACCTGAAATAATCATTTTCGACGAGGCTACTTCTTCTTTGGATACGATTTCCGAACAGTATGTCCAGGAGACAATAAGATCTTTTTGTGCCATGGGGAGAACCGTTGTACTCATTGCTCACCG
The DNA here is from genome assembly GCA_035998385.1 of Dyadobacter sp. Lineage (GTDB taxonomy): Bacteria > Bacteroidota > Bacteroidia > Cytophagales > Spirosomataceae > Dyadobacter. Next base: position 7,272 of record DASYHR010000057.1, read on the forward strand.
TTTATCCACCATCAAGGGTGCGGACGAAATCGTGGTTATGCATAAAGGAAAAGTTACCGAAAAAGGAAACCATAATGAATTGCTCGCGCAAAACGGACAGTACAAGGCTTTGTGGAACCAGCAAGGGATAATCGTGGCAGAACCTTCAGTTATTTAATTTGACTTTTTGATTCATGCAGCAGCAACTTTTCCCCGCAGATGTTCTGGAAAATAGTGTAGAAGGATATTTGCCACGCGTGGCAGTAAGAAGCCAGTGGATTTATGCAATTATCATTTTGGCAGTGATATTAACCTTGTTTTCTCTGCCATTTCTTTATATCGATATTTCCATTCCGGGCAACGGTATTTTACGTACAAAAAATGAAAAAACGGAGCTACGTTCTCTTGTCGACGGTGTTATCCAACATGTAGCAGTAAGTGAAAATCATTCAGTGAAACAAGGTGAGGTATTGTATGAAGTAAATTCACAGGAATTATCAGCCAAATTTCAATGGAATAATGATCAGCAAAAAGAAAAGGCTTCTTTCATGAATGATCTTAGAGAACTTGTTCGCCTGAATAAGGGAAACTTGTATGACAACCATACTTTTGGTACATCGCTCTACGCACAGCAATTTTTTTCATTTCAGTCTAAAATGCGGGAAAGCTTGTTTCATCAACAAAAAATCAAAAAAGAACTGGATGCTGATCGAAAGCTCTATCAGGACAGAGTGATAGCCATGAGAGAGTATGATACCAAGGAGTTCGAATATACACAATCAATTGCACGTTATGAATCTGACTTTCAGCAGCAATTAGGTTTATGGCAATCAGAACTAAGTAGCCATCATGTCGCTTTAAGGCAGCTTGTTTCAGACGAAAAGCAATTAGAGGAGCAGAAAAGGAATTTTACAATAGTAGCTCCGGTGACCGGAACGATTCAACAACTTCCGGGGAAATATGCAGGAAGTTTTATCCAGGCCGGTGAGTTACTGGGTGTCATTTCTCCAGATGATTCGCTACTTATAGCCGAATGCTACATTTCACCTCAAAATATTGGTCTTATTCGGGAGAAGCAGTCCGTTTTGTTCAGAATGGACGCATTTAACTATAATGAATGGGGAATGATAGAAGGCACTGTCATTGACATTGCCAGAGATTTTACAATAATGAATGATAGCCCGGTTTTCAAAGTAAAATGTGCTTTAAGTCATAACGGACTGGAGTTGAAAAACGGCTACTCCGTTATTCTTACAAAAGGATTAACATTGCAAGCAGAGTTTATCGTCACAAGGCGCAGCTTATATCAGCTTATTTATGACAAGGCAGATGATTGGTTAAATCCCAAAATCCAAAGAAATCATTAATTTGAAAATGATCACCGTCAAACCACCCTTCCTCCCTGATCAAATAGATTGTTGGACAAATATCCCAGGTAGTAAGTTTCTGTCTCTTCAAAATTGAGCCCTTCTAAAATCAGTGCAATTTCGTCTGTAGTTACTTTGCGGTATTTTGGGTTCATTGTGCCTCCATATTCTCCCGCTTTTGCTAATGGATTCCACTGGTATTGCGCATCTACCAGGCTGCCGCGTGCTGCCATGATCGGGGGAGGTGTGGAGGAGCCGCGAAAGTCAGGATTAACCGGATGATCCAGTCCCAGGCAATGGCCAAATTCATGCGCAGCCGTGGTGGAAGTGCCTAATTGGTCGGAAGTAAGCCAGTGGCCGGAATTGTCACCCAACCCGAAACCCATAAAAGATCTCGTAATATGGTTTTGTGATTCGATGCGGATGAAATTGTATCGGTAGTCTTGGTTCGTTGTAGCGATATCGGCCACTTGGGAGGTATTGATCAACTCATAACTGATATCGAAAACGACTTGTATTTCGTTGTTAGCAACCGTCATTTTGGCCATGGGCGCATTATACATGCTGTTTATTTCTTCAATAATCTGCGCGCCTACATCATGGCTGGCCTCTGATCCGTAAAGAAGCAGGCATGCGGAAATTCGTATCTGGCGGGCAGGAACCAGCAGATCTATGATTGCGGCCATGGTGTAAAGAATTAGTGTTAAAGAAACTTGTAATCAGTTTGTTATGTATTATATAAATAAGTTATCCAAAATTTGGCACCGACGGTGTGCATTTTACGGAGCAGACTCAAAGGCTTTAATTTGTGCTAATCAGTGAATTATTTCTTAAAATTAATACAATTTTGTAGCTTACTCAGGTGATCCGTATACTGAGATCGATTCTGAGTTATAGGTTATTGGTAATAGAGGCGAAAAATAAAGTACATTGAATCAACAATGATATCTAAAAAAGCAAAATATGCACTTAAGGCGCTGAAGGTTTTGGCGGAACAATATGGTAAAGGACCTGTGCTGATTTCTCACATCGCGGAAAGAGAGAAAATTCCAAAGAAATTCCTGGAAGCTATCCTGCTCGATCTTCGGAACAATGGGGTATTACAAAGCCAGAAAGGCAAAGGAGGGGGTTATATGCTTCGTGTTGCTCCTGCTGAAGTGAGTTTTTCCAAAGTATTAAGGATCATTGACGGCCCTATCGCTCCGGCGTTATGCGTTTCCATGTTCTTCTACGGCAAATGTGATGACTGTAAGAATGAGGAAACGTGCAGTCTGCGCACAGTACTTGAAAAGTGGCGGGATGCAAACCTTGCTGTTTTGGATGGAACCACGCTGAGTGATCTGCTTCAGGTTGAGGGCGTATCTGTTGTAGAAGATTTATAATCTGTCGTTTCGGACGTAAAGGCGGGTATCGTCAAATGTCCCTTTGTGAGTATAGTTGGCACGGATGAAATCAGCCAGCGCGGGAAAGTTCTCGAATCCCTGAGTCTTCCTGTCCTGAACCCAAAAGCTGTTTTTACCCACTGCGTCCAGAAATACAGCCGGTGTCGTTCTCTGAATATCAGAAAGATACCGGCTTCTGTATTTTTCCTGTAGATCGTGCACAAAAATAGAACGTTCGGAATGGTTTTCTGACGTTCCTTCTGCAAGCTGAGCTTCCACATAATAGCGGCATTGCCATCCCCATACCGTCATCATGTCGCCCGTCCGGGTGTATCTTTTGAGTTCCTTTACTACCGGGCTTTGTGCCAGTGTCGTGGTAGTGCTGTCAGATACAAACGCATTCAGCGTATGGTGATGCCTGTAACTTAGAGCATCATCCTTCAAAAAAAATAACAGAAGAATTGCAGGAATTACGATCGCTTTCGTACCTAGTTTATGAATGCCAAAAGCAGCCAGTAAAGTCCAGGAAGCGATGCAGAAATTGAGATAATGGATAAAATCGTTGCCTGATTTGGTAACGGCATAAATACTGGATACAGCAAGCGTAGCTGCCAGAATCACCACAATTGTTTTCGGAGTGTTTGTAACCGTTCTCCGGAAAAGCAGGTACTCTATTGCACCAAAAACAGCGAGAATAGTTACAATAGAAAAAGCCTTAAAATCATTCGATAAACCGACGATCTTAAGAAATTGCCCGATGATGGATGGAGTATTGTTACCACCGGCATAAATGACATTGCCCAAAATATAAAAGTCAATCAGGTCGTCAAACACATCAAAACTAACGGTCAGTCCGAGGACAAACAATGGAAAAGTAAGTCCGCCAATGATGAGAATAATAAAAGGATGGAGGCTTTTTGTCTTTTGATAATAACGGAAGTTGGAATAAAAGGCAAACATTACCAGAACAACCGCCAGAGGAACTGCCTGTAGTTTGGCGAACGGCACCATTCCTGCGGATAATCCCAGCAATAAATTGTTTCGAAGCACAAAACCTGTATTCTGAATCAGTTGAGACAAAAACCAGAGACAAGCGGCAAGTAGAAGCACTGGGACCTGCTCGCTTGAATAGTGAACGAAATCAACTTCCTGGGTAAAAGATAATAGCAGAACGGGAGCCAGGATAGCAATTCGCGCTGTTTGTTCGCTGAAAAAATTGATAAGTGTACGGAAAAGAAAATAAACCGATAAACCTGTACAAAGTAATCCCATTGCCCTTGCAACGGTATAGTCCAAGGTGAGACCAAAGAACTTGGGAATGACCAGCAGGTAAATATCCAACGGACCGATGGTGGTTCCGTCTGCCGCACGCCAATAAACAGGATCCTGCCAAAGTGTAAGCGCATGGCTAAGCATCTGGCTTTCGTCAGGGTTCAGTTCCCGGTTAAATACGATTCCCGGCAGGCGCATAAACACCAACAAGGCAAGGCACCCCAGGATATAAAAATAAGCCGGAATTTTTTTTCCAATACTACTTAGTATGACAAGACCTGCAAGCAGGTACCCCAGAAGCCAGTAAACTGTAGGTGTATTGTCAAAGTGGATCATCCTGTTAGCTGAAAGTATCTACTTTTTCCACAAAATCGCGATAATGAACCGCAGGAATGAAGTGCTGTTGTGAGCGGTATTGCAATACCATAAACACCAGAAACAATGAAATAAGGAATGATTGTAACATCAGGATCATCAGGGTGCTTCCAAGCGTGGAAGCCCATCCCGGAGTAGCGTTACCGATGATTTTCAGGAATATGATAAAAACGATAAACCCGATAGCCACACCCGACATACACATGGAGAAAAGCAATATCCTCACCGCTGTAGTGTCCACCATGACGGATATTGCGCTCAAACCGTGCAGAACAAGCGAAACGAAATTCATCTTACTTTCACCGGCCAGGCGCGTGGCGCGATCAGTTAAAACGGAATCGTAGGGGATTCTCGATTTGATGATGCCTCCCGGGTAATTGTTCCAGATCTCAGATACACGAACCAGGTTCTGTAGTTTTTCAACAGGAACCAGGCTAAAGTTTCCGAACGTAATGACCTTGCCGGTAAGCAGTTTGAAAACCATTTTGTAAATGATGTAGAAGAAACGGAACATAAAGTTTTCAGTTCGTTTGTTCCTTTCTGCAAAAATGATTTTTCCGGGTGTTTCCAGAGATTTAGCAGCAAGTTTATTGATATCAGCCGGATTATCCTCTCCGTCGGCATCCATAACAATAACCTTATCTGTTTTGATGTGGTCGGCTACATAGGACAAACCTATGGCGATAGCCTTCTGATGCCCGAGATTGCGGTAAAGCCTTAAAACTTTAATTTCCTTACCTCCAAAAGCTGAAAAAGGTTGTGAACGTTCTTTGAAAGAGCAGTCATCAACAACCAGCAGCGTTGTATTTTGTAAAATTGAAGTATCCAAATCTGCATTTATCTTAGATATAAGCAAATTCAGAGCTTCCCAGTCGTTGAACTGAGGTATGATTATTACAAAATTTTCTGGCATATAATTAGAAACGAAATTGCTTCGGAGCGGTGTGCTACCGAAGCAATTTCAATTTTTTAAACCGTTTTGATACCTAATCTTGAAGATATTCCGTCGTGAATCTGCGTCAGCGTCTCCACAAGGCCATACTCCCAGTTCCAGCCCGGATAGTGCTCCTTAAATTTAGATAGATCGCTCACATACCAGATATGGTCACCGATACGGTTGGTCTCTGAGTAAGAATAAGATAGTTTATTTCCGGTAATGGTTTCGCAAAGTGCAATGGCTTCAAGCATTGAACAGTTTGCAAAGCGCCCGCCGCCGGCATTGTATACTTCACCCGGACGAGGATTCTGATAGAAATGCCAGAACATATTCACAAGGTCATGGCTGTGGATATTGTCACGTACCTGCTTGCCTTTGTATCCGAAAATAGTATAATGATTACCAGTAATGGCACATTTCATCAGATAAGCCAAAAATCCGTGAAGCTGAGCACCCGAGTGATTAGGGCCTGTAAGACATCCACCGCGGAAAACTGCTGTTTTCATGCCGAAGTATTTTCCGTACTCCTGCACCATAATATCAGCCGC
>DASYHR010000061.1:0-5385 GCA_035998385.1 Dyadobacter sp.
ATTATTGTGATGGCTTCCCTGGGATCGGCTTTGGTCTTGTCTGTCATATTACTGATTGCCGGGAAAATCCGGGACAATGTCATTTTACTTATTGTTGGTGTGATGATCGGCACAATCACTTTATCTGTCATCAGCATCTGGCAGTATTTCAGTCAGCCTGAACAATTGCAGGAATATATTATGTGGACTTTTGGCTCATTGGGTGGTGTAACACAGCAACATTTATATGTGCTCACGGCTGCCGTGATCTTCGGCCTTTTGCTTTCATTTATGTCTTCAAAAGCGCTCAACGGGCTATTACTCGGTGAAAACTATGCCCGAAGCATGGGATTAACAATCAGCAGAACCAGGCTGATTATTCTGGCCAGCACCAGTATATTAACAGGCAGCATTACTGCATTTTGTGGACCGATCGGCTTTATTGGCATTGCTGTTCCACACATTACCCGTTCATTGATGGGAACTTCTGATCACCGCGTTCTCATACCCGGGGTATGCCTCACAGGAACCGTACTCGTGCTGCTCTGTGACATCATTGCGCAGATGCCCGGAACGCAAACTGTCCTACCGATCAATGTGGTCACCTCCCTACTCGGCGCACCCGTTGTAATCTGGGTAATTGTCAGTCGAAACAACCTGCGATCTTCCTTCTCATGAGCCAGCCCGTCATCAAAGCTATTGATCTGTCGGTTGGTTACAGATTGAAAAACAACGATAGCAAAATCATTGCTGCCTCGCTCAATCTGGAACTACATAAAGGCGAAATGGTATGTTTGCTTGGACCGAATGGCGCGGGTAAATCGACATTGATGAAAACGCTGTCAGGACTACAGCCGGTACTTGCGGGATCAGTGGAAATCAATGGCATACCTTTGTCAGACGTTGACGCTTCGGCACTTGCGCGTCAGCTCAGCCTGGTACTTACGGAGCGCATCGAAGTTGGCAACCTGAGTGTGCAGGATGTTGTCGGCCTGGGTCGGATACCCTATACAGGCTGGCTCGGAAAGTTATCCGATACAGACCGAAAACAAGTCGAATGGGCGTTGGAGGCTACTGAAACTACTGTATTCCGATTACAAAAGATGAATAATCTGAGTGACGGGGAAAGACAAAAAGTGATGTTGGCCAGAGCGCTGGCGCAGGATACGGATTTAATCCTGCTCGACGAACCTACCGCACATCTCGATTTACCAAGCCGTGTAGAGATCATGCAATTACTTCACAACCTGACCCGGCAGCATCAAAAAGCAATATTACTTTCAACACACGAACTGGATCTGGCATTACAGGCCGCTGACCGGCTTTGGCTGATGAAAAAAAACGGATCACTGCTCACCGGCACGCCCGAGGATATGGTGCTGGATGGCAGCTTCGAAGATGCTTTTGCAAAACCTGGTTTTTACTTTGATAAAAATACAGGCGGGTTTAACATCTATCAAAATACACCAAAAGCCGAAGTTTTGCTTACCGGAATCCCGCATCTGGTTTTTTGGACAAAGAGAGCCTTACAACGTGAAGGTATTTCTGTGACTGACAATACGCAAAACAGACTACAAATCAGTGTCGCAGAGAACGACAACGCCCCAATATGGACGCTGTCTGTTGATGGTGAAGATCCATGTTCAGCCTCATCTATCGCTATACTACTCAGTCAACTCCGCACTTTGATCCGTTGATAACTGCTGAATTTGGAATTCCCGGAAACCTGAAAGCAATACCTGATGTTGCTTTGGAATACCACATATCTTATGCTTAATAAAAAAATCAAATACATATTCGCAGCCGGACTTACTTTGCTGATCGGCTATATCCTGTATGATTCATTTTCTCAACCTACCACCTCCGATCTGAAAGGCAATTTCAAAGAAACAGCTGTTTACCGGAACGAGAATAATACCGGACCCATCATGCGGATTTATGCTGTGACAGTTCAGGGAAATCCGTGGGAAGAAATGCAGCAATATGGCGACATGATGCCGTATACCAAATATGGCTCAACCAAAGTATATTTTTTCCCTGAGAACCAACCAGCGCCCCAAAGCCTGGTTCCTGACGAGCCAAACTTTGATGCAAAATTCAATGGAAATTGTCTGGCTGTATATGAAAAGGATGGCAGCGGACAGGTAAAATTCGTAAAAGCGCCATTCGGTTCGGGACTCTGAGCAGGGAGTTTATATTTGTCAATACTATATCAAAAAATACATAACAAATGATCGCAATCGACATCGTAAAAGAATATTACGAGCATTTCAACAGCCAAAACTGGGAAGGTATGCTTGGCTTGCTTCATGAAGATATCCGGCATGAGCCTAATCAGGGTGATCCTCGAATCGGAATTGAAAAGTTCACAGAGTTTTTGAAGATCATGGATACGTCATATCAGGAGAAACTGACGGATATGGTGTTCTTTAGTGAACCTGGTAACACCCGTGTAGCCGCGGAATTCACTGTAAATGGTATATACAAAAAAGGAGAGGAAGGCTTGCCTGAGGCACACGGACAATCTTATGTATTGCCTGCTGCTGCTTTTCTGGAAGTAAAAGAAGGAAAAATCAGTCGGGTTACAACGTATTATAATCTTCCACTGTGGATCAGTCTTGTTTCTTGAGATGACGAAAGAAAACCTGACTTTCGTAAGCAGAACCGGACGAGAGATTGAATCTGCATTTGATGACCTTGCAAAGTTACGGATTGCTGTTTTTCATGATTTCCCATATCTGTACGAAGGTTCGATCGCGTATGAAAAGGAATATTTGAAAATCTATTCCCAATCGAAAGACGCATTTCTCTTCGCAGTTTACGATGGAGGGAATATGGTTGGAGCCACTACCTGCATCCCATTGATTGAGGAAACAGATGAAGTACAAAAGCCATTTGCAGATGCCGGCTATGATACAAGTACAATTTTCTATTTCGGAGAAAGTATACTTTTGAGTGAATACAGGGGTTTGGGATTAGGCCATCGCTTTTTTGATGAGCGTGAATCGCATGCCAAAAGCTTTGGCACGTATACCAGCACCTGTTTTTGCTCTGTTGTCAGAGCGGATGACCATCCGGCAAAACCAAATGATTATCGCCCGAATGATCAATTCTGGCAGAATAGAGGCTATCGTAAAGATCCGTCACTTATAAGTCATATGCAATGGCTGGATATCGGGGAGGAAAAAGAAACGCGGAAAGAAATGGTTTTCTGGGTTAAGGATTTGGAAGAAGTTGAAAAATAAAATGGGTTTCGCGCAAAGCAGGGAAGATGGACGCAAAGGTCGCGGAGTTACCCATTCCGGGGCTTTGCTTTTATTTCTTATCTTCTTTGCGTGAAACCAGACATCTATGAAAGTAAAAATAGCCGCAGCACAATACCCGATCACTGCTCATCATTCATTTGAAGCGTGGGTTAAGCACACAGAACAGTGGGTTGGAAACGCCGTCAAAGATGGATCACAACTCCTGGTTTTCCCTGAATACGGAGCCATGGAACTTGTCAGTATTTTCTCCAAAGAGATACAAGCCGATATCAAATGGCAGGTTAGCGAGTTGAATGCTATTAACGACCAATTTTGCGAAGTGTTTGCGAACCTTGCACATCAATACCAAACAACCATTGTTGCGCCAAGTATACCGGTCGTTGACCATGAGCGAAAAGTGAACCGGGCACATGTATTTTCGACGAAGGGTCTGATTGGTTATCAGGACAAATTTTTTATGACCCGTTTCGAAAATGAGGAATGGGGCATTAAAAGTGGCGAAAAAAATCTGACTTTATTTGAAGCAAATTGGGGGAACTTTGGTATCCAAATTTGCTATGACGTAGAGTTCGGCATAGGATCACAACTCCTTAGTAATGCGGGAGCATCTGTGATTGCTGTGCCGAGCTGTACGGAAACCATTCGGGGTGCAACGCGTGTACACATAGGTGCCAGAGCACGTGCGTTGGAAAATCAGATTTATACCGCAGTAGCCCAGACGGTTGGTAATGCGGCATGGTCTCCGGCAGTAGATATCAACTACGGATTTGCCGCATTTTACAGTACACCTGATAAGAATTTACCCGAAGAAGGTATTATATCTATGATGACTCCTCAGATCGAAGGTTGGCATACATCCGAGCTGGACCTAAACAAACTGGATGAGGTCAGGCATGATGGTCAGGTCTTTAACTTCAAAGACCAACAAAATATCCTCACCTTTTTAGCTGATCAGAAGATTAGTATTTTAAAGAAACAGGTCTAGGCATCCAAAAAATTATCGCTTTTGGTCTGATTTTATTACCACCAGTGTTCGCACCAACTGGTAACATTTCACTTATGAATGCTGATCAAATTGATATACTCGGTGAACAGGGAGAGACTTTGGGAACCGCGGATGATCTTACAGAAGAAATAATTCTTAATCCTCAGCTGGAAGAGCAGGAAGGGGCCAGGATACGTATTGAATTTGAGACATCTCGTGGACTTTGTATAGGACACTATACAGTTTCTGACAACGGGCATGAAGAAATCACGATGGAACCTGATTCGCTCGTGACTCTTACCTCACTTTACCCTGTCTATTTCGGAACCTACATGCATCCATTAAACCGGGATTGGGTGGAAATTGACATTTCAGAAACACATGTAGGTAATCCTGAGTACAAATTGTACAACCGTTTCAGAGACGTATTGTAGGCTACAGATGCATGAAAATGAACAAAGCCGGAACGAGTCCGGCTTTGTTTCTTAGTTGTGATGATGATATGTAACCTGACAGCTCAAAAATAAAACGCTTTCATTTCAGCATAGACGAGTGCAAACAGTAGAAATGAAAATATAAGAATGATAAGATTCCTGAATGACTCTGTCTTTTTTGACGCTTCCATAGTTGTTGCTTTTTAAAGTAATGTGTGATTATCAGTGTATCCTATTTTAAAAGCTTTGTTCAGACGTCTTGAAAGCACGATGGTAACGCAGAATTGATGAGTTTTGTAGAAATATTCTTCAACCTACCCCCCTGCAAAACAAAATCTTCTGACAGCAAGGCTTTTACACCCTGTTATCAGAAGATTGAAACATTAGAAATTAATCTATTCCGCGATCTGCTTCCGGGCGATCATGTAATAAACAGGTATACCCAACAACGCGATGATCAGTCCTGGCCAGGTATATTCCGGTTTATATATAATAAGTAGAATACAGAAGGCCAGCCCCATGATGATATAGATTACTGGCAACACAGGATAACCGAATGCCTTGTATGGCCTTGCTGCGTCAGGACGTTTTTTGCGTAATATGAATATTCCTACGATCGTCAGCATGTAAAATACAACTACAACGAACGAAATCATATCAAGCAGGTTACCATATTTGCCGGATAACGCCCATAGCGAAGCAATGATACATTGAATCCAGA
>DASYHR010000209.1:0-1854 GCA_035998385.1 Dyadobacter sp.
ATCCCGAACAGAGAAGTTAAGCCCGGAACCGCCGATGATACTTGGATCAAACCTGGTAAAGTAGGTAGTCGCCACAATACTATTAAAATCCCCTCTTCAAAAGAGATGGGATTTTTTGCGTTTATAGCAGTCTGTTCAACCCCTTTCGGGGTTGTGGAAGAATTGACAATGGTCACTTCTCCCCCGGGATTTGCCCGGGGGTACTCATGTTCAACCCTGAAGGGTTGTGTAACGAATGACTTCCCTATGTCTTCGACACCATGTCACTCAGATCAAATGATACTTATTGTTCAACATCATCAAAAAAGTGTTGATGTGCCGGATATATACGAAGGATCAAATGAGGAATATTTTTGACAATCAAAATATACAGGTATCCTGAGAATTGGCTGAATAAATAGCCTCTTGGTAGAAGATGATAAACTGTAACTAGGTATAGCGTAATATTGTAACCGACATTTCCGCGATCGTAAAAGATTAAGGTCTGGTATTAAGTCAACATGATTAGTCCTGTAGAGCTATTCATCCGGCGAAAGATTTAACCGGATATCTTCTGAGTCTCATCAGGAAGATACATAGCTGCCCAATGTAAATCTTCCGGTGTTGTTATCTTTATGTTCTCGTATGCGCCCTCAATGAGTTCAATTGTATATCCGGCAGATTCGAGTACACTTGCGCAATCGGTAAACTGTGAACTGTAAGTTTGTGAAAAAGCACTTCTCATCCAGTCTGAGCGAAAGGTCTGAGGCGTTTGTATCAGCCGCAGAGACGACCGATCCAACGCTTTGTTACTACCTGTATGTTTATCAATCGATCGTACAGAATCTTTAACAGGTACGGAGGTAATGGCTGTCCCATATCTTGCAGCGGTTTTAAACCCTTCTGAGATCATCTCATTGGTAATAACAGGTCTTACTCCATCATGCACGGAGATCAGCGCCTCTTCATCTAAAATGGCCAACAGTCCGTTCCTAACTGAATGAAACCTCGTTTCCCCTCCTTCCACGATCTGATGTTTTATCTCAAATCCATATTTCAAACATAGCTCGTCCCATATACTGATCTGATGACCTGGTAAAACAAGTACGATCTGAATATCATCAGCGTAATTCCTGAATGCCATCAGTGTATGCATCAAAATGGGAAGGCCATTTACACTAATAAACTGTTTGGGTATTTCACTCTTCATGCGGCTTCCGCTTCCGCCTGCAACAATTATAACGAACTCTTTCATTTTGATACGGCTATAAAAAAATCGCTTATCGTGTCTAATTACCCGTTAAGAAGTAAAGCAGAGCGCGATAAGCGATTTAAAAGTAAATTATTTCATCTGCGTCAGATGATCAGCATAGCATCACCATACGTGAAGAATTTGTATTTCTCTTTAATTGCAAGTTCATACGCTTTCATCACAAGATCAAATCCGCCAAAGGCACATGCTGACATCAGCAATATAGATTCCGGTAATTGGAAGTTGGAAAGCATAGCATTTGCGATTTTGAAATCGTAAGGAGGGAACACGAACTTATCTGTCCATCCTTCAACTGCCTTCAAATGTCCGCTTGCCGACACCGATGACTCAATAGCTTTTAAAGAGGTGGTACCCACAGCACAAACGCGCTTCTTAGCATCAATGGACGCATTCACGATATCAGCACTGGCTTGTGATATTCTGTAATTTTCTGAGTCAGTCTTATGTTTTGTAAGGTCTTCAACATCCACTGTACGGAATGTTCCCAAACCAACGTGAAGTGTTACAGGCGCAAAGTTGATCCCTTTTATCTCTAACCTCTTCATCATTGCTTTCGTAAAATGAAGACCTGCCGTAGGAGCTGCAACAGCACCAATATGCTC
>DASYHR010000226.1:0-2961 GCA_035998385.1 Dyadobacter sp.
TCCCACTAAACGAATTACAAGGGCGCCTGGAGGAATATCTATCTTCTGACGTGCAACGTATGCCCAAATAGAATATCAAACATCTCACAAATATATTTCCTTCAGTGTTTGGGAATTGACACAGGTTTTTCTATTTTTGCAAACCGTTTGTGAAAAGAAAAATATCATTATAAAAAATGGCAAATCATAAATCAGCATTAAAAAGAATTCGCGCTAACGAAACAAAGCGTTTGCGTAACCGTTACCAGCACAAAACGACTCGCTCTTATATCAAAAAATTGCGTGAAGCGACTGACAAAACTGTTGCAATAGAAGTATACAAAACTGTAGCTTCTATGTTGGATCGTTTGGCAAAGAAAAATATCATACACAAGAAAAAAGCTTCCAACCAAAAATCAAGGTTGTCCAAGTTTGTTAACACTCTTGCAGTAGCAGCTTAATTTTCTCTGTGAAGATTTGTGACCCCGGCATATTTTGCCGGGGTTTTTTGCGTTTTTCAATAGTCTGAAACAGATGTTACGACAGTAATCTAATTGGTTAAAGTTGTGCGTTAAGGTCTTTTTGCCTTAAATTGCGAGCTTCTGTAGTTGATGAAACGGCTGTATTTTTCTATTGTTTGCTTATGATGAGCGAGATAAGAAACTGTATCCGGCAACGATTATTAAAAACTAAACTTCTTTATTTATGCAAAAAAATGCGCTGTTTGCCGGTTTGCTGGCGTTGAGCACAGTTCCTGCTTTAGCTCAGTCACAAATCAATTTTAATGCGAAAGGGCTTGTGGTGATATCAGATGGGGACATGTCTGCATCTGCATTGGTAGATGGTAAACTGCTAAGAGATAATAATGCAAAGGATCAATTGACCACGATCAAATTTCCCCTGCAAAGAGGAACAGCAGGTGTAGGATCCGCACTAATTTCTAATTCCGTGCTGGGATATGGTAAAACAATCGCTGTGCCACCAGTTGGAGGTCTGGCCTATGTACTGGAAAGTCGTTTGAAGCCTGAGGATGGTGTAACTGAGCTTAAAGATATTGATGCTGAATTTCCGGTGGGCGAAAAATTGTTTGTCGTGGATATTCTCAATATGGCTGCACCAAAAGCTAAATATGGCTTCGCGATAGGTAAGAAACCCCTTGCCATTGATATCAATAAAAATGAACTCATTATCTCTACAAGCGACAGCGGTAAGGAATTGGTCCTTATTGAAGCTACTGCTGATGGCAAGCCGGCAAAAGTACTTCATTTACCAGCAGCAATAGACTCTACTTCAAAGATTGTTGATTTGACCTGGCATCCGTCTGGCGATTTTATTGCTTTCACATTGGATAATACGAATGAGGTAGGCTTGTATAGGGTAATCAGGGAAGCAGGTAAGCTCAAAAATGTAGAAATGCTGGGTAAGCCAGTGAAGGTTGGTGCCGATCCGTCTTTTGGGAAATTCTCTTCAGATGGGAGGCATTATTTTGTTTTGGATCCAAAAGCACCCAAGGGAAAAGGAACACAGGAGGGAGAGATTTATGTCGTCGATTTTTCAATGGACGGATCCATTGAGCATAAGGTGGCTGGCCAGGCTGCAACCGGCTTGAATGCGTCATCTTTCGGCGTTAGTCCTGACGGTAGCATGTTGGTTGCGGTGAATGCTGGTAAAAGCGGAGCTCCATGGTCTCAAGCTGGCTCTGCAACGGGTAGCAGCCTCACCTTATTTAAAGTAGGCACGAGCGGTGCACTAACAAAAGTTGCCGATTATCCTTTCGAAGGCATATCCCCGCAGGGTGTTGTATTCGACAAGGATGGATCCAATATCGCCGTAGCTGTCATGGAGTACCACGAATATGGAAACGGGAACGGGGGAGTTGAGTTTTGGAGTGTGACAAAAGGTGAAAACCCGTCTTTGAAAAAGCAGAATGGGAAGGTGAGTGTAGGTAAAGGCGCACATACCTTACGCCTTGTACCCTGAATTCTTGATTTAAGATATATGTTAGCGGACCGGTTGTGATCAATCGGTCTGCTTTGTTTTTTGCAAACCGGTAACAATCAGATATTGTGCTGCAGCATAGGTACCCATGATCCAGACCGTGCGGAATGGAATGTCAAACAGAAATTTGTCAATTGCTATGCACGAATCTGATATCATAAAAAGCACCGCTCCAACAAATACATATACGTAGGATTTTGAAGAGCCGAAAGGTTTTCTCAGCACCGCCAGCCAGGCCATTACAGCAATGCTCAAAGCATAAATGGCAACTGCAATTTGCATGATACTATCTGGTAGCTTATTGAAGAGTATCAGATATAAGGAACAGGCACAAACAAGAAAGGGAAGTCCGGTCGCCAATGCGCGAGTTGAAAAGATACTTACAGTTATCTGTTTTCTGAAAACGATAATATAACAGATCTGCATCAGCAGGAAGCTGGCTAAACCGGGAATGAAGAAATCAACAGATCGTATCATTAAAAATACGTCTCCGGCCAAAGCGCAAACGAGTCCCGTCACAAGCCACCGCTGCTGTTGAGAATTTAGTTTGTTTTCTCTGAACGAATACAAAATGAGAGATAACACGATCAGCGGTTTGAAAAGATATACCAAAGCAGGCATCTCCGCCAAGTCGGCGTACATTTCAGATAGGGTAATAACGGCAAACGTAATCGTAAACAGGGGTTCTTTTTTCATGTCATTCGGAAGGTTAAGAAGGATAAAGTATGCGAAATCGCTATGAATTTCGTATTTTTGCGGCTTCATTCATAAAAAATAAATTTTAAGATGATTACGGTTCAGAACGTATCGCTTCGGTACGGTAAAAGGGTTTTGTTTGATGAAGTAAATATAAAATTTGTCCCGGGCAACTGCTATGGTGTGATTGGAGCGAATGGAGCAGGGAAGTCTACATTTTTGAAAATTCTTTCAGGTGAAATCGAACCGCAAACTGGTCTGGTGAGCATGAACCCTGGTGAAAGGATG
>DASYHR010000242.1:0-3941 GCA_035998385.1 Dyadobacter sp.
TTCAAATCCGTCCCAGTAGGGCATGTGGAAATCAATAAGTGCGGCGTCAAATTGATTTCCTGAGGCAATTGTCTGTACGGCTTCGTAACCATTTTTGACAAGAGTCGGGACAATCCCTTTTGAATCGAGCATCTCCGCGAGAATCCTGCGACTGCTTTCGTTATCATCTACAACAAGCACATTTTTGATTCTATTTTGAAAAGGATTTGCTGACGTTTCTATTTCGGCGGCCGGAACTGTTATATCAAAGTAGAACTTGCTGCCTTTCCCGGGTATACTCTCCAGGTGTAGCTGACTTCCCATCATGGAAAGAAGCTGGTTAGAAATCGTGAGGCCCAGCCCTGTGCCACCATATTTTTTGGTTGTCGAACCGTCTTCCTGCGAAAATGCTTCGAATATTTTGTTTTGTTTCTCCGGCTTAATCCCGATTCCTGTATCGCGGACAGAGAAACGAAGTGTGGATTCAGTTTTTGTGCCTGCCATTCTTTCTACCGCTAATTCTATCTCACCTTTCTCTGTAAATTTGGTAGCATTTGTGAGCAGATTAATCAGAACTTGTTTAAGTCTGACCACGTCAATCCAGATTGAGCCGGGGAGGTCTGCCGGCAGGTTAAGCAACATTTCCAACCCCTTATTTTGAACCTGGTAAGAGACAATATCGGTGGTTTGTACGCTGAATTCGTAAAGGTTGTTCTCTTCTATTTCCAGATCCAGCTTACCCGCCTCAATTTTCGAAAAGTCGAGTATATCATTGATAATGCTCAGCAGAGCATTGGCCGACTGGTTGACGATGGTGAGATATTGTTGTTGTGTGTCGTTCAAATCTGTTTCCAAGGCCAGATCAGTAAATCCGATCACGCCATTGAGAGGAGTCCGTATCTCATGACTCATGTTCGCCAGAAACTCTGATTTGGCCATACTCGCTTCTTCTGCCTGTGTTTTAGCAGCCTGAAGCTGTTCACGCTGTTCTACTGCTTCTGTAACGTCCTGAGTGAAAATCATCATCCCGCCGATACTTTCATCCAACTGATACCACGGACGCATTTCCCAGGCGACATAGTGTTTATTTTCTTCTCCAACTTTGATAAAAGAATCCTGGTCATTCCGCTCCACCGCGCCGGCCAGGATACGCTGGTGTCGTTGTTTTCCCTCCTCGGAAATATTGGGAAACAGCTCGTACTGCGATACCCCAATGACCTCGATGTCTTGTAACTGGTATTGTTCTATCCATCTGTTACTCATCGCAATATAACGCATGTCAGTATCGAACATCGCTACGGAAGCAGGCGCATGTTGCACAAATGCAGACAGGATTGCTTTGGATTTCAGAACTTCGATCTGGGTTTTCTTTTTTTCATCAATATCCTGGAAGGTACCGAAAAGCCTGTGGCAAACGCCGTCTTTCCATTCGGTTTTGCCAATAGCTCTTACCCATAATTCATTACCCTCAGCATCTACAATCTGTAGTTCATGGTTCCATGGTATCCCCTGATTCAGCGCCTTTTCAACCGCACCACGGATCAGCTCACGGCTTTCTCCTTCTTTGTAAAAATTGATAGCAGTATTGATATCCGGTTCAAAGTCAGGGGCTACCTTATGAATTTCCCTGGTAACAGAAGTCCAGTACAATTTTTGGTTTTCCAGATCAATCTGCCAGCCGCCTATACGGGCTACCTGATTGGTTTCTTCAAGCATTTTTTTGGTCTGATACAAATTGGTTTCCATCTCAAACCGCTCGGTGATATCGACTCCATTTGCGATGACATAAGCCTCTCCGCCAGCGGGTGTTACCAGGGCATTGCTGAACGTCCATGTGAGACGGAATCCTTCTTTATGTATCATGGTGACCTCGCCTCTGGCGGATCCTTCTGTCCGAACCGTTCCCAGATAAGCTTCCAGCGCGGCATGTCGGCTTTTTGGTATAAGATCATAGAGTGTTTTACCAATGAGTTCATCGGATGTGTAGCCCAGCATGGCGGCACCAGCAGGGTTCACTGACAAAAATCTGCCATCCAGATCATGCGTACTCATCAGACCCAAAGAGTTGTTGAAAAATGCTCCGAGTCTCGATTCACTGTCTGAAAGTTTTGATTCCCTAATAAAATCGTCAGTAAGGTCTCTGCCTACTGCAAATAAATTATCGGTTTCCTTTTCCGGGGAAGCAGCCCACTCAATACTCCTGTATTGTCCGGATGCAGATCGCACCCGCACTACAAAATTCCGTACTTGTTGTCCGCTTCGGATAAGTTGAATTTTCTCCATGCTTTCTTCTCGATCATCAGGATGTATCAGATCGAAAAAAGATGTCTCTGCCAGCTTTCCCGGATCAATCGCAAGGAGTTGCAGAAGAGCCGGATTTATTTTTTTGAAGAAGCCATCGGTTCCTGCAATACAGATGAGATCGGGTGATAGTTTGAACAGGTTTTCGAAATTTTTCAGCTCATCCTTTTGTCTGCGCTCTACAATTAATCCGATCACCTCTTTTGCCAGCAACATTAGTGCTCGTTTTTGTTTTTCGGATAAATACCTGGGGACACGGTCGATTACGCAAAGTGTTCCCAGGTTGAATCCGGAAGGATCTGTAAGCGGATAACCGGCATAGAACCGGATATGTGGCTCTTCTGTAACAAGTGGATTGGTACTGAAACGTATATCAATCAGGGCATCCTGCACTTCGAACAACTTGTCCTCCATAATCGTATGCCGGCAAAAAGCAATTGTACGCGGCGTCTCGCTGATATCCAGACCTACTTTTGACTTAAACCACTGCCGGTGCTCATCCAACAAGGTAATGAGCGCGATGGGCGTATCACAAATGATAGAGGCCAGTTCTGTAATACGGTCAAATTCTTCTTCACTTAAGGAATTTAATATCTGATAATTTTGAAGTGCTTCAAGGCGTCCTTTTTCGTTTTCCGGTAACATGGACATAGTGTATGTTTTTAGTACGAATTTCAGAAATACATGTTGAGGGTTTGCTGTATGATCGAATTTGAAGCTATAGTAATATTTCTATACTTCTATTCTCAAATATGTGCCGAGATAAAAGTAAAATAATTTTGAATTCCGATGGTTATAAAATTTCTAAATATTGTCCAGAAATATCAAAAATTGTGTGATTGTCCGCTTAATCAATTTTTATGCCTAATGGAATAAATTAAACTGCAAATTAATTTATTCACTTGTCGTCGGAATTTGTAGTCGAACAGTGGAAGAGGATCGCGTTGGCGGTTATTCCCAAAATGTCCATATTCTACAAATGATACGCAGATGTGATTTGGCACACTTCTTATAGAGGCAGGCCGATACACAAACTAAAACGTTGATGTTTATGAAGCCAAACCTGCAAACAGAATACATCCCAGGGGCAAAAGGATTATCCCCGCGCGATGTCAGTTTATACATCAATGGGGAAGAACGCCATTTATCTGTGGCACCATGGGTAAGCCTGCTCGATGCGCTCCGGGAATACGCCGACCTTACCGGAACCAAAAAAGGATGCGACCATGGTCAATGTGGTGCATGCACCGTGCTGTGTGACGGGAAAAGGGTTTTGAGTTGCCTCACGCTCGCCGTCATGAAGGAAGGATCCCAAATTACGACCATTGAGGGTATCGGAACACCTGAAAAGCTGCACCCTTTACAACAGTTTTTTATTGATCATGACGCTTTTCAGTGTGGCTACTGCACGCCCGGACAAATATGCAGTGCAATAGGACTGCTCAAAGAGGGGAAAGCGAACTCGCGCGACGAGGTGAAGGAGCTGATGAGCGGTAATCTATGTCGCTGCGGAGCCAATACCAATATTATAGACGCTATTATGGAGGTTAAAACCCAGGGAAGCTATGAATAACTTTGAATACATCAAGGCGCCGGATGTGCAGACTGCAGTACAGCAGATCAAGCAACATTCCAACGCAAAATTTATCGCAGGAGGTACC
>DASYHR010000261.1:0-6099 GCA_035998385.1 Dyadobacter sp.
TTAAATACAATTGTAAGTTCGGGGAAAGGAATGATGCCTGGATTTCCTACAATTAGCCCTGAAGAGAAGCAGGCATTGGTGTCTTTTCTTTTTGGTGATGAAAAAACAGAAGGTAGTGCAGTCGCACTTCAATCAAAAAAAGTAAGAGTGCCTTACCAAAGTACGGGTTACAATAAGTTTTTGGATGCGAATGGTCATCCGGCTATTCAGCCACCGTGGGGAACTTTGAACGCCATTGATATGAATACCGGTGAATATCTTTGGAAAATTCCGCTTGGAGAAGAGCAATCTTTGAAATCAAAAGGTGTACATAACACCGGAATTGAAAATTATGGAGGACCTGTAGTTACAGCAAGTGGCTTGCTCTTTATCGCGGCTACGAAGGATGGAAAATTCAGGGCTTTTGATAAAAATACAGGCAAATTATTGTGGGAAACTACCTTGCCGGCTGCCGGGTTCGCCACGCCATCCACGTACCAGTTAGACGGAAAGCAGTTTATAGTAATCGCATGCGGAGGAACCAAACTGGGTACAGCAAAAGGAAATCAGGTTGTCGCCTTTGCCTTACCTTAAACAAACAGGTTGTGAAAAAGTATATGCATAAGCGTCAAGAGAAAGATCACTAAGCTCAGGGAGATAGAAAAATTTTGATTCCTGAAATTTAATTTGAACACCTGGCATAATTTTATCGTATATACACATATTACTAATATTTTTCAGCGGGTTTCCCATGATTCGAGTAACACCATTTTACACCAGGCTCGCACACATTTTAATCAGCCTGATTTGCCTTTGCTATATCGCCATAGTTGGGCGTACCTTGCTGGCACCACTTATCTTTGCATTGCTTTTTTCCATGCTGCTGCTTCCATTCGCAGGATATCTGGAAAGGAAGTTCAATTTCCCAAGATCAGTTTCCTCAATGATCGCGTTGTTGTCTCTCGTTCTGGGGATTGTAGCTATCATCACTGTTTTGGGCGCCCAGGTAACACAATTGGCGCAGGACTGGCCCGCTTTTAAGCAACAGGTAATCAGTGCAACATCTGATCTTCAGAAGTGGATCGCGCTCACTTTTCATGTCAACGCGGATGAGCAGATCAACTACCTGAGCGAGTCGGCTACAAAAGCGCTTGATACGGGCACGTCCTTAATCGGACATACGTTGTTATCAGTCTCGTCTGTACTGCTGTTTCTGTTATTTATTTTTCTGTACACCTTTTTCATTTTACTTCACAGAAGGTTGCTACTGCGTTTTATTGTTTCGCTATTCAGTGAACAGCATGCGGTAGTGGTATACGATATCGTTGCACAAGTTCAATATATAGTTAAAAAATACATTGTCGGACTATTTCTGCAGATGCTGATCGTAACAATGCTGTCCTGCATTGCG
The DNA here is from genome assembly GCA_035998385.1 of Dyadobacter sp. Classification (GTDB taxonomy): domain Bacteria; phylum Bacteroidota; class Bacteroidia; order Cytophagales; family Spirosomataceae; genus Dyadobacter. Next base: position 1,391 of record DASYHR010000261.1, read on the forward strand.
TTCTGGATTATCGGGGTCAAATATGCATTTTTGCTTGGGTTGATTACGGGGATTTTCAATTTGATACCCTACATCGGAATTGTGACAGCGCTATTGCTCACAATACTGATCACATTTGCAACGGCAACAACGACTAAAATTGTCATGGTACTAGCCGCGGTGATCGCTATACATTTGGTGGACAGCAATTATGTGATGCCGAAAATTGTGGGTTCTAAGGTGAAAATCAATACGCTCGTAGCACTGCTCGGACTTGTATTAGGGGAGATGATCTGGGGAATTACAGGTATGTTCCTTTCCATTCCTGTGATTGCCATTATCAAGGTTATTTTTGATCGTGTAGACGGACTTAAACCTTGGGGCATGGTGCTTGGAGATGACGATAGCAGCCCTGAAAGTCGAACGGCTGTTTCGGAAGTTTTGGAAGATCAGTCAAAAATGGAATAGGCATTCCTGTAAGCTCTAACTTAAAACCGCACCAATCCGGGCGGTTTTTTTCGTCGTAAGTCTACAAATCAATTGGAAACAAGTAGACGAACAGAATGACAAACTACGAGTGCGAGATTCTTTTTTTGCAGGCAATGAACGAAAAAAGGATTGTGTGTTTTGAGAACAAGGGAAGTAAGGACCATTACCATATCCATGCGTACAGGCGTGATAAAGACAGCATCACGTTCTTTGGTCTTGTTGAGACGTTTTTCCGGTCACCGGAGAATACAGGATGGTTGAAAGGCTCAATCCGTTCTTTTCATGAGTTCAGTGAGATATTAGGAGCAACTTCTGAAACGCTGATACTGACAGAGCAACAATCCAGTATAATGGATGGATTTGAAAGTCAGTTACCATTGTTATCCGGTGAGGTTAGTGAGTGGATCAAAGCGATCAGATAGGTTGAATAGATGGCTGTTTCGTACATTCCGGAACAGCCATTTTAAATCTTATTCAACTACCGCTAGCTCGGGTTCACCAAACAGCCTTCTTGCCATTTTCCCATCGTGCCCGTATACATCCTTGCGGAAATTGAGTTTTCCATCTGTATCAACCCAGGCTGTAAAATAGCCGATGTATACAGGAATCTCATTTTCACCACGCAGCCTTACATATTTTTCTTTGCCTGCATTCATTGCCTGTCCGATTTTTTCGCTCGTCCAGGTGCTGTCTTTTCTCAATAGAAATTCCGCCAGTTTTTTCGGTTCCGACAGGCGAATACATCCGTGACTAAAGGCGCGTTGAGATTCACCGAATAAACTTTTGGACGGCGTATCGTGCAGATAGATGTTGTAGCTGTTTGGAAATAAAAATTTGACCTGACCGAGGGAATTAGACTTGCCCGGTTTTTGTCTCACTGAGCTGCCATTCCATTCCATGTTGTGGCGAGCCAGATAATTTGGATTACGTTTAATACCGGGCAAAATCTCTTTTTTCAGAATGCTGTTGGGAACATTCCAGTAAGGACTAAAAACCACCTGATTCAAAGTTCCCGAAAAAATGACGGTGCTATTTGCTTCGGATCCGACAACCACATTCATTTCGAAAGCGAGTTTGCCTTTCTCATACACATGCAGCATAAATTCAGGGATATTAACCAGCAAATAATCCGTTGTCGGAGACGCAGGCATCCACCTGATACGCTCCATGTTAATCAGCATCTGGTGAATCCGCTCGGTGGGTGAGATATTCAGTTCCTTGAAAAATGCGGAACTCGTCTCGCCTGTTGCTTTCAGCCCAACGCGCTTTTGAAACCGCTTCACCGCAGATATAAGCGTGGAATCAAATACGGTGGTGCTATCTGTTTCTTTCAGATCACCAAGCAGATGCAGGCGCTCTTTTAAGACCACAACCAATGTATCCGAAGTCCCTTTTTTTAATTTTTTTGTCGATTCAATTGCATTCCAAGGGTTGTCTTTTTGAATTTGATAATACTGAAGAAGATATTTTTTTAACAGGTTATACTGACGGTTTACTGGTTCGTATGCTGCCAGATTTTGCCCTTTATTTTTTACCAAAGAATCCAGAAAGGATACCGCATCCAGCTTTCGTCTTGGTATGAACCAATCGAGTTCCTGCGTGTTTAGTTTGCTATTCCCGGAATAGGCCAGATTGGAATAAAGTAAAAACTGTCGGGTAAGTTGCAGCTCGGTATTGATGACCAGTAGATCCTTTGGGTTTATATTCTTAACCCGTGACAAAGTGTCGACAGCTGCAACCAACACCTTATTGTAGAGCGAGCTGTCGCCGGAATAATGTATATAGTCATTTTGCAGACTCATGAAGGTGGGGACGAACTCCGCGATGCCATCCGGGAAAAACCATGCAAATTGATAGTTACGCTGATTGTAAAAACTACGCATTCTGTTGGATATGCTATCTTCCTGAGGAATGTCTCCAAGATAATGTTGAAGAGTAGAGGAATCTACGAACAGCTCAGTGAAAGAATTTTCGACTGTTATTGTCTTATCACGTACCGCGATTTCTTTTGTTTTATCAGCTTTTTCACCACACCCTAGCAGCGTGAGTGACAGTAGGAGAGTGATTGCAATTTTGTTTGTCATTGATGTAATCTGATTAGTGTAGTTGCGCTAATATTACATCATTTTTACTAAACCACATCAGCCCGGACTATGAACATTCTCTGACCCGGATTCAGGCTTTGTGTCTGTATCAGATTCCCGGATAAAATAAGTTGGTCTTGAGCTCTCAGGTGGTATAGTATTTTTTCTATGTGATTTTGTCATCACACTAAAAACCATGAAAAAGCACATCATCTGTCATTATAAAAATGGCTCGCTCGTATTCTCAACGACATCTGCATACGAAAAGAATTCAGCAGATCAGATCGTAGACGTATTCAGGAAGTATAAGCTCACCACCGCCTCCAGACCAATTCATCATGGCCAGTTCAAGGTTAGCGGACGTATTAACCTTCACTATGATCCCTTCACCAGCAATGAGCTGCAATGGGATGAAGTTGTAAGGCAGATGACCCTGATACTCAATGTGCTGGAGTGTGAGTTTCAAAAGCTCTTTCCTGTGAGTAACAATTTACCCACAGGATCAAGTTAAAGTGTTATAACTCCTGATTTTCAAATTTATATTTTAACCTAAACCTGACAAATGGGCGGGCAGTGGAATTTCCTTACTGGATTCGTCCGGAACGGGAGACAGTCTCCCGCCTGGTAAGGGTATCAGCCCCGACCATATAGGCAGTTGCTTGTCCTCAGGCTCATCGTTAGGCATACCCGTACGAATTTTAGCCGACGCCTTGTCCAGTGGGAAAGCAAGTGCTGTTGTCTTACGTACCTCTTTTTCTGTCATAGGTCTGAGGTAATCCCAGCTATTCGGGACAATTTTCTCAGTAAGCCATTTGAAGGCGTCCCACTTGGTTTTATAATCTTCAATCTTCTCAGCATTAGCGAAAATAACTACAGATCTGTAGTTAACAGAATGACTGAAGGCAGACTTGGCGACAACCAGGTCGTCCACAAGCATGACCGTAATACAAACCGGAATGCCTTTCTCAATTTCCCTGATAAAGTGGCTTCCCACCGACCCATGAATGTATATTTTGTCTTCATACCGTACAAATGAAGTCGGAATTGAAAATGGTTCGTTGTCGATAGAATAGCTGATCGTACAAAATAATGCTTCATCCAGTATCGGATATATTTCTTCCGGTGAATAATGAGCTCGTTTTGCAGAGCGACTTGGAGTGAGGTGTTCTTTAGGCTTTTTCATAGTATTGGTTTTTTTTTACAAATATGTTGTAAGATTGGATTGTCTCAATCGTCCAATTCTCAATATATCTGTAGTCCAATTATGTTTTCCGTAGCATCCTTTATCACCATTGACCGAACCATTACGGAAGCAGTATACATTCAAATTGCGAATCAGCTGGCTGATCTGATCAAACGAGGGACAATGTCAGCTGGTTTTCAGTTGCCAAGTTCAAGAGTATTAGCGGTGCAGCTTTCGGTTCACAGAAAAACGGTTACAGAAGCTTACGATGAGTTGCTCGCACAAGGGTGGCTCGAGAGCAAAAGAGGAAGCGGCACTTTCGTTGCGTTACATATTCCGGTAATCAAGCCAGTTACCAATAATGTACATCAAAATATACCTCACAGAAAGGTCAGCGGATTTACTTTAAAAGAATTGACCTACCCGAATAGACAGGTCATCACTTATTCCGAGCCCCTGCGCCTGGACGATGGATTTCCGGATGTCAGGCTGGCGCCCCTGGCTGACCTGGCCAAGGCCTACCGTCACCAGCTTACCACAGGAAATGGCTACAGCAGATTGGGCTATTCTGATCCCGCGGGCTCTTTGTGGCTACGGCAGGAACTGGCATTGTATCTGAATCAGACACGCGGCATGGGTGTGTCAGTCGAAAATATCATGATCGTACGTGGCACCACGATGGGCATATATCTGGCAGCTTCTTCGATTATTTCTAAAGATGATGTAGTTGTGACCGGCGACTCGTGTTGGGGAGGTGCCCGGTACAACCTACAGCAGGCAGGTGGCAAGCTAATGACTGTGAGGGTTGATGAAAACGGATTAGATACGGATCAGTTAGAAGAATTGTGTAAAAAAACGCCCATTAAAATGGTGTACGTGACTTCTCACCATCATTATCCGACTACCGTTACCCTACGAGCAGACCGACGTTTGAAATTGTTGCATCTGGCGGAGCAATACGGATTTGCTGTGTT
>DASYHR010000270.1:0-3163 GCA_035998385.1 Dyadobacter sp.
GGTTCGGCAGCAATTTACATTCCCGATAGTAGTACTTACCTCAATAGGAGAAATTGACGTTTGTGAAGAAAAGCTTGGAGTCTTCCATAGTGCTATACGAACACCAGTAAAACTGTTTGCTTTGGTTCAAGCTCTTAACTCTGCCCTTGTTGCTGTTAATCCTACTGGCGTCTTTCAGGAAACTCTACAGCCCGTGATAGAAACCAGTGAACTCATTAGTCGCCCTATTGACGTGCTATTGGCGGAAGACAATCTTATCAATCAAAAGTTGTCAGTAGCCATACTGACTAAAATGGGATACAAGCCAGATGTAGCTGTAACAGGAAAAGACGTTTTGGACAAATTGTCTAAGAAATATTATGATATTATTTTAATGGACGTACTTATGCCTGAAATGGATGGTCTGGAAGCTACACGAATCATTCGGTCCAGCTTTAATGATCAGCCCCAGATCATTGCGATGACAGCCAATGTGCTCGAAGAAGATCGAAATGCATGCTTTCAGGCAGGAATGAACCTGTTCCTGTCCAAACCATTTAAATTGGTTGAGTTACAGCATGTGCTGGAAAAGGCTATATCAAATATAAATCGTTTGCACGATCCTGCTCAAAAATAGACCATGGACTGCAAAGTTTATCAGGAATGGAATGACCTAAGAAAATCCTCGGATTGCTGACCACTTCTATAAAATTTCATTGTAAGATTGATATCACGTGGGTGTAATACTTTATCCGTTGCTATCTCATCATATTTTGAAATTTCCAGAATGTTAGATTGAAGAATTGCAACATGCTATTTTTTTTGTTTATGGCATAAGTCCTGTTAAGGGAATAATAGTTTATCTGTTTATATTGATGAACGCATGTTTCACAAAGGCCAATCTCAATAGACAACTGGAATCGCGATTTGGAAAATACACCTTCTGATGGTTATTTGAGCTAAAATGATATATCCTATTCAGATTTTTAGTTTGAATAATTTATTGATCAAGTTTACTCATGCTCTATTTGGGATTAAACCAAGATATTTTCAAAATTTACTATTCACACAATGGGTATTGAATTTCTCATTTTGGGATTGTTAAATTTAAGGCGTCTAATTATGGGAAATTTTTTGGGCATTTTTATTAATATTTATTTCGTTTTTTATTTATAACAGTTTTTTATAATGCAGTCGTTTTTATTTAAATCAAGTATTAACCTATCTACATCCTTTCATTTTTAATCTTAATTGTCTTCCCAGATAAACATACGTACCAGTATCTAATAAGTTTGGATCTGCAATGTTATCAATCAGAAAAAAATTATGCTCTTGCTGTCCACTATTTTGCTATTCTTAAACTTTTTCATTACAATATTATCTTCAGTAGAATTTGGTAAGTCAAATTACAAAAAATTAGAGAGCGAAAATATTTGTAATGCGAATGAAATTGATACAGTTATCTTAAGAAGCCATACGGCCATACCATCAATTAAAAAAATCGATAGGTTTTTACCTTATTATAATATTAAAGGAGATGAAGATTTTGATCGAATTAAATTTTACAAAAAACAATTAGAATCTTATAAAATTCCTGTACTTAAACATATAAATTTTATAACTGGTTGTTATATATATTTAAAAAATATTATAGTATTTGATAATTTTAGAGGTAGATATACATCAGAAAGATATGACATACTGACTTTAAATATTATTTATTTAAAATCAACTAGTCAACCTGTGAATTCTGCCAATATTTTTGGCAGTATTGTGCCAGGATCATCCTCTTCCTGTTTCGATGTAGCGCAGAGATGGTTTTCGTTCTGTTTTACAATTTTACACTTATTGAAAATCGGAAGGTTTCGTTTTAGTACAGGTGATTTATTATTGGCAGGATATAATGTAAATTCACCTGCAATTAGGGGATTTTCAGTATTCGCAATCGGTACTTCATCTTTTTATACTTTTGACCCGCAAAGGATTAAAAATAACGAGGTGGATGATGGGAATTCCGCATTAAAAAATCTATTGGTTAGGATCTATTCTACATTCGCCATAAGTATTGTTTTACTTGGTGGTATTTTTAGATCGTCTCAGACAAAGCTTCATCAACAGTGGAGTAGGTTTAGTGCTTGGTTAATCCAATTGTTGTTTGAAGCTATCAGTATAGTGCAAGGTTTTTTAGCACACCTCTCTGAGAAGCAGACATCTGAATTTGGGGAGAAGACTGCGTTTCAGTTAGATCTGGATACAATTAGAGGAGCAAAGGAGACCATTTTGCTGATTGGGGACAGCTTAGAAATAAGTTTGATTCAGACAATGATATTGCAGGCAAATTATGAAGTCCTACATTCAGATAGTTGTCCGGACGGATATTTGAAATCTGTTGAAATGATGCCTGATGTAATTGTTTGTGACATTTCATCAATCAATGAACAGGGATATGAATTATGCAGAAAAATTAAAGATACTGCATCCACTACACATATTCCTGTAATTCTGATCGCTCAGAGGGGAGAAAATTTTGATGATTTGGCTGGCTTAAAAATGGGCGCTGATTCCTTCCTGATCAAACCGATAAGTGTCCAGTATCTCCTCTTACAGATTTTTAATTTGCTGAATCTCAGCAGAAATAACAGATATACCAGCGTGCCTTCTGTCAGTTCAGGCGAAAGCTCATCTAAGTATGATGAAAGGGAAAGGGCCAGACTAGAAGAGATTGTCGAGAGTAATCTGACAGATATCGAGTTCCGGATTCCAAAATTTGCCCGTTTAGCAGGAATGAGTCAAATGTCACTTTATAATTATATCAAAGAGCTGACCGGGGGGACGGTCAATGAGTTTATCAAAGATATCAGGCTGAGAAAGGCAGCTGAGCTCCTCAGGACCGGACGCTCAAATGTAACCGAAACAGCCAGCTTAGTTGGCTTTGAGGATAGGAAATATTTTAGTCGGGAATTTAAAAAGAGATTTGGAATGTCTCCGAAGGAATATAGTAGAACAAAGTAATGCAACTTTGTCATTTAATCCTGCTTGCTGCCCGAAACAGGCGGGCAAGCAGGAATGTTTGTTTTGAGGGGAATGCACAATCTTTGTAAGATGCTTTACCTGAAGCTTCGGCAAATTTTATTCTTTCGTAGCCGGAGCCAGATAAGCCGACAGCTCAATGATATTGGAGACA
>DASYHR010000371.1:0-5509 GCA_035998385.1 Dyadobacter sp.
GAAAGCCCTGAAGGAATACGAAGATGATTTTATAAGAATGCTAAAAAACAACGACTGAGAAGGCTACACCAGCCTTGTATTCAGTCCATCCACCTTCTCGCACCTGCTGATGAAACGTTCCGTAAGCGTGGTGCGCACTTCCAATACCATGTTACACTGCATTTCGAAGTTCTGAGATCTTACAGGTAGTTCCATCTCTTTCACAATACGCATGACGTCGTTCATTCTGATATACTCAAAACTGAGCTCGTAACATTCAAAAAAGTGGTTGACTGTAACCTGCGCTTCATCCAATGCATATTCCGTGGCCGTTTTATAAGCATTGATCAGTCCCGGCACTCCTAAGAGTGTGCCTCCGAAATACCGCACAACTACCACCAGTATATTGGTAATATCTCTGGAATAAAGCGTATTCAGAATTGGCCGTCCGGCTGTTCCGGAAGGTTCACCGTCATCGCTCATCCTGTAACTCATCCTGTCCAACCCAAAACGATAAGCATAACAATGGTGTACTGCCTTAGGATGAAGTTCCCTAAGATTCAGTAGGAAAGCTTTTACTTCCGTTTCGTTGCGAACCGGATAAGCGTAGGAAAGAAATTTACTTCCCTTATCCTTAAAAAAGCCCTCTGCAGGTGCTTCAATGGTTTTGTAAGTATCGTCAAACAGCACGGGTCGGTCTCTTTTTATTTTTCAGATATACAGAATAAATCAATGCAGCAGCTGCGAAACCTGCCATACAAAGAAACACCAATGGCATATTATGGCGTTGATTGGCATAGATCGCGGCGGACAGAAATGCACCCAGACCGATCCCGGCTTCCAATGAAATATACATGGTAGCCAGCGCCCGTCCCCGGTTATGGTCACTGCTCAGATCGACCGTCCAAGCCGATAGTACCGGAGATAAAATACCCATAGCCACCCCAAAAAAAGCAGCTCCTGTCAGGAACATCACGACGGATTCGGCATAACCTGTGACTACCATGGAAATGATCAGGACACTGCAACCCACAATTGTAACAGGAATACGACCATGTCTGTCGGATATTTTACCTGCCGCTAATCTGATCAAAAGGGAGAATAAGGTAAATACCATAAAGTACACGCCGCGGTTATCCAATCCCAGGTATTCGCTGAAGTCTGGAGCGAGCGTGGCTACGGCACCAAATCCGAAATAGGCGAGGAAAGTGATGAGTGCCGGATTAAGCACATCGGGTTCAAACACATCTCGCCAACCTATTTTGAAAGCACTGAGCGACAAGGGTTGCTTTTCTTTCAAAGTCTCTTTCATATTGAAAAGAATAAGAATAGAGAGCAGGGCAAAAAACGAAGAGGTATAAAAAAGCACATTGAGTGAAAATGCCTGACTGATCATACTACCTACTGCCGGCCCGAATGCCGATCCCATTCCCATACACATGCCGTGAATACCCATCGCTTCTCCCCTGCGGTCGGCGGGAATAATATCTGCCACATACGCTGCCGTTCCGGTTGGCTTGAAACCAGTGGAAAAACCATGTACCAGACGAAGCAGTAAAAATGGCATTACTGTGATAAAAACCGGATACATAAAGCCACATACAAAACAGACGATTGACCCGACAGCCATCACAGGCACACGCCCTATTCTATCGGTGAGCCTACCGCTGAACGGACGCGACAAACCGGCAGTAAGCGTGAACAAACCAATAATATATCCTTTGTATTCAGCGCCACCCATGAACGACAGGTACCCTGGCAATTCAGGGATCAGCATGTTGAAGCTTGAAGAGAAAAGAAATGAACTGAGACCCAGTAACCAGAACTGTGTAGTGAAGATGCTCTTGGAATTGCTGCTTTGCATCGCACAAAATTACGAGAAAGGGAAAAACTTTATGCAAAGCGCGGAATATTAAAATTGGCACCTAACATTTAACACTACGGTAGCACCTGAATCTTTGCGTTTTTTCTTCTTTGCTTTGCGTGAAACACTTTCTTTATCCTAATTTTAAATCATGGTTCGTATTTTTTATAAAGAGGGGCGTTTAATCAAACGTGAAAATGACATTCGTGAGCTGGGCAAGGTTAAAAACCTGGTCTGGGTGGATCTGCAATCTCCGAGTGCAGAAGAGGAGGAATGGGTAGAAAACAAGTGTGATATCAGTTTCCAAACCCCTCAGGAAATCGTAGAAATTGAAAGCAGTTCACGTTTTTTTGAACAGAACAATACGATCAATGCCAACTCCAACTTTTTGAAAGTAGACCAGAACGGTTACGAAGTGTACCCGGTTTCTTTCATTCTCCACAACGACACACTGTTTACCTACCGTCGCGGCGATTCCAAAACTTTTGCGGATGCTGTAAAAAAAATGAAGGTAAGCCCGGATACTTTTCAAACCGGTGTAGACTTTATGCTTTTGCTTCTGGAAACACGTATTGAAGCGGATGCAGATTCGCTCGAAGCCATTTCCAGAGATATATCATCCATCAGCAAAGGCCTCAGCCGTGAACAAAAAGCCCGCCAGGAAGTACTGATCCGGATCAGTGAATTGCAGGAAATAACCATGACGCTGCGCGAAACGAGTATTGACAAACAGCGTGTTCTTTCAGGCATATTGCGGAGTCAGTATTTCCCCGCCGACAGGAAGGAGCATTTGCGGATAATCCTCAAAGACATCAGCTCGCTGCTTGAATATACCACCTTCAATTTTGAGCGGCTGGAATATCTGCAAAATACCTTTATGGGTTTGATCAACCTTGAACAAAGTCAGGTTATCAAAATCTTCACCGTGGTAACCATCATATTTATGCCTCCTACGCTGATCGCAGGTATTTTCGGCATGAACTACGACCACATCCCATCTACAGGTCACCCATGGGGATTCTGGTTGTCGCTACTGCTGATGGTGCTTTCTTCCGCTGTGGTACTTTGGTTTTTTAGACGGAAGCGATGGATATAGAGTCTGGTGTTACCAGGTAGCTCGTAATCTCTTCATCAGATTTTTCATACGTATGGCAATGGGAATATCCAGCTCAATCAACGGTCCGTCGTAAGATTCTCCTCTTTTGAGGTAATATCTGGAGAAAGTACCGGCGGTAAGTCCCCATTTATTGATGAAGGTGAAATACCCGTTATTTTTCTTCACCCGTTTCACTGATGTAGATCCGAAATGATAAACCCGGCTTTTTCCTACACCTTTAAAAAGACGTATTCCGAGCTTCCATAATTTCATTGAAAAATCAGGATCTGAATACATCCCTGGTGAAAATTCGATGCTGTAGCCACCCACCGTATCCCAGATATCTTTGTGTACGACATTTGGCGGCCATGTTGCACCTTGCCAGTCTGGCATATGGGGCCGGGCATATTCAGCGAGCAGGCGCTCTTCTTCGAAGGTACTGATGTCGTTACCAAAGTCGCCTTTGATGGAACAAGAGCTTTGCGGATAGGCTTCAATGGCAGTGCCGGAGATAAAAAATTTGTTGTGCCCAATCCGTTTAATTTCATCGTACAAATCCTTATCCCAATCCGGGCACACATACATATCGTCGTTGAGATACAATATGTAAGATGTTTTGGCCAAAGATGCTGCGGTATTTAAGGCATAACAAACACCAATATTTTGCTTGCTAAACGAATAGTCAATATTGCCCTGCGCCTTTACCCAATCCAGCGAACCATCCTTTCCTTCATTGATGTGCACGATGATCTGATGATTATAACAAGAGTTTTTCCTGATACTTCTGATGCACAGCTTCAGATAGGCAAGATTGTTCCATGACGGGATCAGTATGGAAAATAAAGCATCTGTATTTTCGCAAGAATCAGGCTGTGCTACTTTTTCTTCAATCATCAGTAAGCTTCTTTGTATCAAAAGTTATTTGCAAAAGTATCCGGTTTTAGTGTGAAAACACTTTATCTTATTGTAACCTGAAAAACATTTTAACACAAAAAAACCAAATTCGCCAGTTTTTGCGCTTTTTGTAGGCCGTAATCTCATTCCGATATTGAAAAAAAAGCATCATCCGGCTAAAGTTATTATGCAAAGAAAAGTCCTGATAACTCAGATCTAATGCTTTTAAAGCACTTTTAGCCTCGGTAAGTCGTTCCGGACATTTTTCATACATGAGTCGGATACGCTGCCTTGCTATTTCATTTTTCTCTTCTTTACTGATTCTGATCTTTGCAGTTGCTTTGGCAGCTCCCGCTGTAACGCCGACTACGTTAGCCTCGTGCTGCCTGTATAGCACCAGTGCCTCATCAACATACTTCATGGCTCCCCAAAATGTGGCAACAAAGCCAATCCAATAGTCGTGGGTAACTATTGACGGTAGAGGAATACTTGCCAGAATAGCTTGTCTTTTAACGAGCAGAGCGTGCCCGGAAGCTGAGCCACCAACGACATAATTTATCGGACTCCAAAAGGCTGCATGTCGCTTGATATCAGACAACTTTTGCCCCATTCTTTCGCCATGCCCATCAATCCACTGTGAATCACAATATACCAGCGCGGCATCGCCGATTGCGTCCATTTGTCTGCTTATCTTCTCTGGCAACCAAATATCATCCTGATCACTGAGTGCAATATAATCGCCTTTGCAGAGTAATATACCACGCTCAAAGTTCTTAACATAGCCGATATTTTTTTCAGAGGGATAAATGCTGACATTATCAAAGGATTGAGTGTAATCGTTCAGAATCGCCAAGGTGTTATCACCGGAAGCGTCATCTACAACCACAATTTCCAGACTCGGATAGGTTTGCTTTACGAGACTATCCATTTGTTTCCGCAGAAACCGCTCTCCGTTATAGGTAGCCACCACGATGGAGACCAATGGTAATGCGGATATTTGTTTCTGGGATAATTTCATGTCAGATATAAAGGTGCTCACTACAAAGTAAGCGTATGATCCGGATGTCGGCGCAGATCCTTATTTTAAGTGATCGTTTATGTATGTAACCACTCAAAGTTAGTTGAATCCAAAGAAACTAGCTTTAAATATCGTTTTGATTTTGCCTGACCTTCATTTGAGATTGTAAATCAAACCGTGTAGATTTGCCTTCCCTCAAACAACGCTGAGCCAGTACGAGTCAGTCTTTCCTGAAATACCTTATCTTAAATAAACTGTTCAACTAATTATGTCACAAGATCTTACTAATCAGTATGGCTCTGCACCCGAACCCTTACTGACCGAAGACCCATTGCGTTTTGTATTGTTTCCGATCAAACATTCCGATATCTGGGAAATGTACAAAAGGCACGAGGCTTCTTTCTGGACAGCAGAAGAGATTGACCTTTCACAGGATCATAAAGACTGGGAAAATCTGAATGACGGAGAGCGTCATTTCATCTCCCATGTACTTGCTTTTTTTGCTGCCTCAGATGGAATTGTGAATGAAAATCTGGCAGTGAACTTTCTGAGTGAAGTACAATATGCGGAAGCGAAATGCTTCTACGGCTTTCAGATAGCGATGGAGAATATCCATTCTGAGACTTATTCTCTGCTGATTGATACCTACATCAGGGAT
>DASYHR010000378.1:0-4975 GCA_035998385.1 Dyadobacter sp.
CTTATTGAATGATTATCTTGCCAACTATCATATTCATTATCAGAAGTTACGCGGCTGTCACTGGAATATCAAAGGTCAGAACTTTTTTACGCTACACGTTAAATTTGAAGAGCTTTACACCAATGCGCAGTTAACGATTGACGAAATTGCTGAGCGTGTACTTACATTGGGTAAGCCACCACACAGTCGCTTTGCAGATTATATCAAAGAATCAAAAATAAAGGAAATTGACACAATCGGAATGAAAGATCTTGATATGGTCGATGCTCTACTTGACGATATGGCAAATCTGATTGAAATGGAAAGAGAACTTTTGGAACTAACAGATAAAGCAGGTGATGACGGATCTAATGATATGGTGAACCGGTTTATGCAGTTTAAGGAAAAAAATACCTGGATGCTGCGTTCGTTTGCCGGAAAGAAATAGCGAATTTCTTTTTCACTCTATTCACAAAAAATCCATTCTTTCAGAATGGATTTTTTTATATTAAATGTTAAAATTCGCCTCTCTGTCGGCCCTGGTTTTCGCATTTACAGTTTTAATGGCAGGGCGGAGGATACGCTGAATACCAGGACTTTGTAAGCCTACACCGATAAATACGAGCTCAGACACCGGATTGGGTACTTCCCATCTTCCATAATTTTCGAGCGTGAGCCTCTTGCCAGTGGACTGCAACAGTACCTTCTCGTTGCTACCTTCGAGCTTGATGAATCCTTTGATCCTGTAGATCTGGCTGTAGTGAATCATCAGACTTACATTCAAGGTATGCAACAGGTAATCCTTATAAAATTCATTCTCTGTCCGGTATGTAACGGTATTGATTTTATGCTTTCCTACACCTAACAGCACACCATCGTGCTCGGGAAGTGAGGGACTTTTTTCAAGAACCGGCGACATGAGTAAACCGTCAGGAATACTTCCATCTTCAGAAAACATGATCTCTGCAAAAGGATTCACTTTGTTTAGAATCTCTTTAAGCTTTAAAATATATTCGGAAGAAACAAAATTGATTTTATTGACTACGATCAGGTCTGCACATACGAGCTGACGTATCGTTTCGTTCGTTTCCTCCAGATAATCCTCTACATTTTCGGCATCTGCAACACAGATTACTCTTTTCAGATCGAAAACTTTACTTACATCATCCCTGGTAAAAATGGCGGCCACGCTGCCCGCGTCCGCTACTCCGGTGGTTTCGATAAACAGGTTTTGAGCACGTTCCGGACTGTTGGCCAATAATGACAAAACATCATACAATTCCTCATCCAGCGAACAGCAGATACATCCGTTGCTCAACTCGTACATTTCATTATACGCTTTGGTGACCAGGCTACCGTCGACAGCCGCCTTACCAAATTCGTTTTCTATCACCACGTTTCTCTGACCGGCCACGCTTTTCAGCAGAAGGTTGAGCACAGTCGTCTTCCCGGCCCCCAAAAAACCCGTAATCAGAAATACATTGATCTTGTTATTCATGTTCAAACTAAAATCTTGTCGCTCACAGGGCAAACTGCCGCCATCATTTTGTGCTTTCCGGACTGTCTGTCAAAGAAGAAATCCAGACGTCCCAGATTAATTCCGGCAAAACCCACCTGATTGATTAACGTTGCTTTTCCGTCAAGGTTCAATACAGTTTCAGGTTCTTTCAGGAAGGTATGGGTATGACCGCCGATGATGAGGTCAATATTGCGCGTCGACTTGGCCAATACCTGATCAGACACCTTATTGTCTTTGTACTTGTAACCCAGGTGAGAAAGGCAGATGACCAGATCGCAACCTTTATCATTTTTCAGGAAAGATGCCATCTCATTTCCTTTTTCGATAGGGTCGAGATATTGCGTTTCTCCATAATTACTCTTACTCACCAGACCCTTCAGCTCAATACCCAGTCCAAACACCCCTATTTTAATGCCTTGCTTTTTAAAGATCTGATAAGGTTTGGTTTTTCCACTCAACGCAGTATTGCTGAAATCATAATTGCTGCTCAGAAAGGGAAAATTGGCATTGTGCATCTGTTTTACAAATCCTTCTACCCCATTATCAAAATCATGATTTCCGAAGGTCGATGCATCGTAACCCATGTCACTCATGAGTTTCAATTCCAGCTCACCTCCAAATACATTGAAATAAGGCGTGCCCTGGAAAATATCACCCGCATCCAGAAGTAATACATTTTTTTGTTCCGCACGAATCGATTTGATCAGAGCCGATCGTCTGGCCACCCCTCCCAGCCCCTGGTTTCGGGAACCGTCCATCGGAAACGGATCAATGCGACTATGTACGTCATTCGTATGTAACACGGTCAGCTGCACGGTTTCACTACCTGCGAACGCAACGAACGGAGATGTACTCACCCCCAGAAAGCCGGCAATACTCCCTGCTTTCTTTAAAAAATCTCTTCTATCAGTTGCCTGAAACAACAATTCTTCCATCTACAAGCGGGGTTATCGATTTTCCATTTTTAGTTTGTTCTGCCACATAATCCAGAAGTGCAGTGCGGATCAGCCGACCTGTACTACGGCGCTCAAGAGGATTGGCGAGGCTGCTTTGATCATCGCCGTTGTTGGCCAGGTAATCGGAGGTTGCTACGACGTACTGCTTGTTCAGATCCAACGGCATCCCGCCAATGGTCACGTCATATGCCTTTTTATCTGCCACCTTCATTCTGATTCCTGAAACAGGCTGACCATTACTCGCTGCCAGATAATCTATTATCTTTTGCACACTCGCACCAGATAGTTTAAGAATAATAATCTCATTATCGAAAGGCATTAATTCGAAAATATTCGAGACCGTGATGTCGCCTGCTGCGATTGAATTTCTGATGCCGCCTTTTGTGGTAGGAAAAGAAATGTCGATTACCGGTTCTATTTTTCTAGCTTCCACCATGATGGCGTCCGCAAAGAAATTACCAAGAGAAGTTTCAGGATCAGAAGATTTCTCGAGTTCCGAGGATGCTGTTCCAATCACCTTATTCATTTCAGCTTCCATTTTCTGCTTAAATGGCGCGTAGTAACGTATCACGGAAGAGTCAACAGCGACGTCCTTGTTTATTCCGTACTGCTTGTACTCATTGTTTTTGACTAAAAAATGTTTGTTACAGGAGAAACCCAGAAATGATGCCAATAATATAGCACCAACACTTTTATATTGATTCATAAAATCGATGTATTGAGCTACAAAGGTAACATCCGCATTGTGACGAAGGTTACATTAACACAAAATTCATGCTGCAAAATTGCGTCTTACCGGACATGGCGTTCCTAAACACAAAAAACGAGCAGATGGTGAAATCTGCTCGTTTTCTGTATTCAGAGTTTATTCCTACCAAAGCGGATCCTGTTTCAGGTTAGGATTTGCGTCGATCTGAGACTGCGGAGTCGGATAAATTTCCAGCTTCGGGGTGTAGGGAAGTAATATATTATCCACGATCTGATCGGGTGACATGGCTGCAATTTCTTCACTCAACGTTCCCCACCGGCGAATATCGAATACGGTGTTAAATTCTCCGGATAACTCAAGACGTCGCTCCTTCCGGATCGCTGCTCTCAGGTCTGCGGCACTGGTTGCCTTGGATGCCGTAGCCTTGGCACGAGCGCGCACGCGGTTCAACAACGGTAAAGCCTCGGCAGGTTTACCGGTTTCAACCAATGCCTCAGCAAGGCAAAGCAATACATCAGAGAATCGGAGTTCTATTAAGTCAGAAGAATAGCCTTGTATCGCTGCTCCGGCGGGACGTGGTTCCCTGGCAAGTTTGCCGAATGAGATGCCATACTTATAGTTACCAGTCCCTACTGAAACTTTGGTTCTCTGGTTAACATAATTGGCTTTAACCGTGTCATACACGATGCTGTCGCCCGGCTGCGCGTCTCCCCGAGCCACCCCTCTGAATACATATTTGCTGATCACAGTTACATCTCTGCGTACATCTGTCGGTTCATACAATTTATAAAAATCGTATGTCAGCCCGTAGTTGGTCTGCTCATCCCCATTAACCAGCCCTGGCGGGAACAGATTAAAAGGCAGGATGTTTCCATTAGGATTAGATGAATTGATAAAATACCCAAATGACAAAACGATTTCTGCATTGCGTTCATTGGTCAGGGAAAATATCTGTTGGAAATTGCTCATCAGCTCAAAACCATATTTGGCTTCGTTGTTAGCACCGGTTATTTCTTTGAGTTTATCAACAGCTTTCTGATAATTGGACGTCTGCGATAATGGCTTGCCTGCCATAGTCAGGTACACTTTACCCAACATTGCTTTGGCAGTCCCGGCTGTGACACGACCTAACTCTGCTCCGCTGCGGGAATCAGGCAGATTGTTCTCTGCAAACGCCAGATCTTGTAGAATGACGTCATACACTTCTGTATTGGTCTTTTTTGCTCCGAAAATCAGCTCCGTATCTTTCAGGGAATTGATGGGTTCCAATATAACAGGCACGCCACCAAACAACCTCACAAGGTTGAAATACGCATATGCCCGAAGGAATCTTGCTTCCGCGATGTAGGGATCCGCTTCTGCTTCTTCGCCGGGAACCGCGAGTTTGGCGTTCGCAATGACGATGTTAGCTCTGAAGATGATTCGATAAAACCTCGACCAAACGGATGCAAATGCTCCTGAATTCGGCAGATGTCCAAACCGGTAATATGGATCTCCGCCAACGCCTATGCCTGCAGTGGCGTAGCGATGGCCGGTTTCGGTGAGCGTGAACCGGGCACTGATGTCGCTGAAATCCGGGGCGGTATACATTTGATATACGCCGATTGTCGCCTGGTTCAGTCCTTCTTCATTCTCAAAAACGACTTCCTTACTCAATGATGAAAATGGTTTCTCGTCCAGGTTGTCCTTACAGGAAACAATACCGAGACAAAATAAAACGGGTACTATTAATTGATATCCTTTCATGACCGTGCTATTAAAAATTACATGAAAAACCGATTGTGTAGGAACGCTGCATAGGATACGCGCCAT
>DASYHR010000403.1:0-4576 GCA_035998385.1 Dyadobacter sp.
TTCCCGACACATACCTGTTTATACCCGCCAGGACAGCATAATTCATCACGCAAAAATAATAAGGAACGAATAGTGCTTTCACTTTGACTTTACGTTTCTCGAGTAACCACCCCGCCAGCGCCATCAGATAAAACAAGACCTGCAAAACCAGGATCAGGATATATAGCGGAGTTGGATCCTTAAGACAAATAAGTACATTCAACAGCAATGAAAGAAACAATAAAAAAGGAGTGATGGTCCATCGCAGCACCCTGTGACTGATATACTGAAAGCTCAGCATTGGGTAACTGAATGGATTCAGAAGTGGCTTCAGACGCATAATCGATTGGATTCCTCCTGCAGCGATACGTACTTTTCTTTTCAGCTCTTCTTTGATATTATCTGACGACTGTTCCGATGCGTACGCTTCAGGCTCATAAATAATACGATACCCCTGTTGCGCAATAAGCATTGAGATCATAAAATCGTCCAGAATGGTGTCAGATTCTACATGGCGGTAAAGCGAACGGCGCACGCTGAATAGTTCTCCCGCGGCACCTACAACAGAGTACAATTCTGAATCCCACTTCTTCAGTGCAGATTCATATTTCCAATAGAAACCCTCCCCTGCCGTAGCGTCAGAAACGGAATCCTGAAGTACCCGTTTTTCACCCGATACCGCCCCTACTTCGGGATTGGCATAATGCCGTACAATTAATTTCAGCGCTTCCTTATTCAAAAAAGTATTGGCATCCGTGTAAATGACAATCTCAGAGCGCACGGCATCCATAGCGCGGTGTATTGCGTGAATTTTCCCTCGGCGTTCTGCCGAATGCATCAGCTCAATCGTTCCCTGATACATGCGCACAATCTCCGGCGAGGCATCCGTGGAGCCATCCGTCATGAATAAAAGTTGCAACTTATCCCTGTCATAGTCAAGCGCGAGTGTATTACGGATTTTCTCCTCCATGATACTCTCCTCATTATACGCAGCGACAATGAGCGTAACAGTGGGCATATACTCCCCCGGCAATAGCACCTTACGCTTCCCTTTAAGCAGAATTCGCAGTCTGACGAGGGCATACAGAACAATACCGTACCCTACATAAGTGTAAAATACAATGAATAAGCTAAGCCAGAATAGGATTTTCATTTTATTGTGTTGATCTTAAAACCTAGATAATTGCTGTCTGCACTGTTTTTAAAATGCCACGTTATCGCCCTGAAAAATACCGGAATAAACGCAAATTCTCCATTTTTGATGTATTGTAAAATATTTCGTGGCACTACGGTGACCAGGAAATAGGAGCAAAAAAACAGAAACCGAAATCCCGGAGCATTCTTCCTGATGAACAGTATCCTGTTGCGTGTCATAAAGTACTCTTTCAACGCAGACCGCTTTCCTACCGAAATCGATTCCTTATGGTAAATGAGCGCGTTCAGATTGGTGTGAATTTCATAACCTTCACGTACTACATTTTCACACCAGTCGAGCTCTTCGTAATACAGAAAATAGTTTTCGTTCATCAATCCCGCTTTTGTAATAGCGTCTCGTCTCACCATCATCGCTGCCCCGTGCGCGTAACCTGTCCGTCCGCTCACATTGTCATACTGCCCTAGATCCTTTTCAAACTGACCAACGCAATGATTCCTGGCCAGGAGGTAATTCATGGGTGTGTAACCTGCATACTGGAGTGTACCAGGCTGATCGAAATAATGAATTTTAGGAGAAAGTATTCCGATTTTAGGATTAGAATCCATGGTGGCAACCAGGCTGGCGATAAGATCAGCAGTTACTTCTGTGTCATTATTGATGAGAAACAGATAATCCCCTTTCGCTTCTTTGATTCCCAGATTATTCCCCCCGGCAAAACCCAGATTTTCCTCCGACCTCAAAAAAACAACATCGGGATATTCGTTTTTCCACGCCGGAACAGTATCTGTGGTACTACCATTGTCAACAACAATGATTTCCAGGGCGGGATACGTATTTACCTCTCTGATCGATCTTAATAAATCAGCAGTGACCTTGGGCTGATTGAAATTGACAGTGACTATTGAAACAATTTTCATCCAATACAAGAGAGACGTTGAGTAGTATATTTTCTAAATTAAAAGAATCTTATTGAAGTATGTAGAATTACTTCAAAGTTAGCAATAATCATGAGCTTTACTAAATACTGAAGTCTTAGCAACTTACGTATCCGGCAATACTATACACCCTGATCCTCCATAACAATGCCTTCCAGCATATGTGCAAGGATCGGTGCACATTTTTCCTGACAGGAGGGATAGAATGAACCGTGTTTCCAATAAGCCGACTTAGGTGATGCTCCCCACCAAAATTCCGCCATAGCCACAGGCTTGAAATCATGCTGAAAAGCATATTGCAACAACTTTGGAGCGGCACATTCGCCTGCGCCGGCAGGTGGATTTTTATGACCTGTATGCTGAAAAATATCTTTCAGACTTTTGGTAACACCGGATTTGTTTAAGAAATGGTATTGGTCAAAAAGCGCATGTTGTAACTCCACAGAGCGTTTTCTACGTCTTTCACGGAGCAGATCCATTTGACTTCTGCTCATTTCATCCATTTGTAAGTCCAGTACAGCCAGTTGGCGACCATACTCCGAGAGTTCCAGCATGCCGCTATTTAAGAATCCATCGTAAGCAAGACCATCATACACGGGCGGCACAAAAAAAGAATGGTGGTTACTACCAGCCAACTTTCCCGAAAAGGCAGCCAGATATCCAAGTTCGCCGTCAGGTTTCATCACAACCAGCACGCCAAACATTTTACCGATGACCGGCAACGTATCATCTGCATCCAAACCAAAATTATGCTTCCATTCCGACTGCGTTGTCAGGTGTTGCTGAAGCATCTGCGAAGCGAGTAAAGTCAGCGGATGTGGAGTGTAGTGAAAAGGAAAGGTGAATTTGTCGGGTATAGAGATATTGCCAACCAATCCTCTTAACGACCTGAACTTAAATTTTTCGGTATAATCCTCCTGTATCACCGGATTAGCATTTGACAATACGTTTAAGAAAACTTGTACATTGAAGCGAAAACCAACGCGAAACTAATTACGATCCGGCACATATCCGCACCTTTCGATAAACTACCTATAAAACATCAATCCTGTATAGAACTATTTCATATTTGGGATTATTCGCTTAGTTTTATGCAAAATGATAAACCGGGCTTATTGGGAAGCTTAACGTCAGAAAAATATTCAATATTTAATCTGCTATTTGAATAGTGAAAATCAAAAGGCTCCTCGAAATAAAAAAAGTTTCAAAAGACACGACCTATATTTTTCATGAAAATGGAGGTGGGCAAATCGAACTTGAAACAAAGGTTCAGGAGTTGATATCGCTCCTTGAAAAAGCTCAGCTCAGCAAAAAGCAGATAAAAACTTACAAGAGCCGCATATCACAGGCTCTGGAAAAGACGATCACTTCCGAAGGTTCGATCAAGCCATTTAAAATGCTTGACCAAGACGAGACCCTCTCGCGTGAAGAATTGCTGGATGGCTTCGAAAAATTACTTTCTGAAAATCAAATTGATAGTAAGATTGGACGCGTGATCAGAAGAAGAAATACGCTTCAGAAATTTATTGTGAGCCTTATCGCTACTGTGTTGATTGCCGCGGGGTTTGCTATGATCATCATGCCAGCTCCTCCCAGCTTCGAGATTTTCACTATTTTTTACTTTACTCACGATGATGGGGTCACTGTTATGGACCTTGTTTCCTTACTCATCGTTTTATCCGGAGTTTTTCTATTTGTGCAAACCTTCAACAAGAAATGATCGCATTTCCAGAGCCAAAGGACAACACGAAGACTATTCTGTTGGTCGAAGATAACGCGCTTTTTAGAAAAGTAATGAGCTCGGCATTAATACGGGCCGGATACAATTGCGTGCAGGCAACCTCAGCGCCGGAAGCACTTCAATTGTTACTTCTCGAAGAACCGCACCTTATCCTGTCCGACTACGACATGCCCGAAATGAATGGATTTGATTTTCGGCACGCTGTACTGGCTAATCCAAGGTTCTCCGATATTCCTTTTGTTTTCCTGACCTCTCATACAGAAAATGCTATGATACTGGAAGGATTAAATTTAAATGCGCTTGATTACATCAATAAGGAAACCCCACTTCCTGTCATCATTTCCAAGCTCAACAACATCATCAAATCGTTGGAAAATGAGCACCTTAAGTCGATTCATGAACTTCGTACCGCCGCGGATGCTCTAAATGTCAAATCGGTCCCTTCGGCAGATCCGCAATTAGAAGGTTTCAAAATCAACTTTTGGCACAAAGGTTACCGGGGTTACCCTGGTGGCGATTTCATAGATTTCGTAAAGGTAGATGATCGCTTTTGTTTTGCTTTTCTTGGCGACATCATGGGTAAGAAGTGGAAGGCATGGTTTTTCACTTTCGGGTTTCTTAGTTACATCAGAGCTGCGATACGTTTTTGTGTATTGGATGGAGATTTACGTCTCGACAATATCGTTCAGAAAATCAACAAACTTGTATACATGGATGAGAGCCTCCAGAATATTCTCTCCAGCCTTTCCCTGATTCTACTAGACA
>DASYHR010000508.1:0-3127 GCA_035998385.1 Dyadobacter sp.
AGCTAGCCAAAAAGGAAGGTTTGGAAAACACTTCCATTGCCAAGATTGCCAAGGAAATGGACATTAATCCAAGTCTGGTGATTCACTATTTTCAAACGCGTGAAGATCTCACTTTTGGATTGATTGATTATCTCCTTGATAAATACCAACTTATCTATAAAGTTTCAGGTAAGACGCAGGCCAATTCCCGTGCAGCGCTTCTGGAAATTGTTGATAATATTTTCTCGAAGAAGTGGAATACGTTGTTTGATGACGGGCTATTTTATAGTTGCTATTCACTCACTTTCAGAGAACCGAAGATCAGGGGTTTGTATAAATCGATATTGGATTCCCTGAGAAAAAAATTGAGTGAGCATATAGCGCAGTGCTGTAAAGAAGGTTTGATTAGTGTAGAGGATCCGGATCAGACTGCGGATGATATTTTTGTATTGGTGGATGGTGCTTATTTCTACCTAAGTCTGGTCACAGACAAAAAGGAATATGAAAAAAGATTACAAAAGTACAAGCAGCAGGCGATTGATATGCTTAAACTGCAGGTATCACTCCTGGTTTGAGCGACCTCTGAAACGCTTGGCTATAGCATAAATCCCAATGCCCAGCCAAATCACATTAACGGCTATATTAGGTTTGTCTTTTTCGTGTGTAGAAACAATAATCAATCCGATCGCGCCTAGTGCATTGAGGATGTGGAAAATGTAACTATTGGATTTTAATCTTCCGGTGCTAAGTAAAAAATAGGAAAATACATAAAAGACAACACCAAGCCAGCCGGCGGTTTCAGTTAGTATTTGTTCATTCATAAAATTTGCCGGATTTGAATTCTGCGTAAGCCAGTGAATAAAATCCTAAAGTAAAAATAGCAACCCGTTTTACACAGGTTGCTATTTTATTTTTTCGTTATGTACAGTAGTGAAATAGGGTCAATTCAGAAGCGCGTCTCTCTTCGCAACGAAGATCGCCTTCGTTTTTTCTAGCTTGGCTTTCTCTGCAGCTGATGCTGTTTTGATTTCTTCATCCAAACGGTTGATCTCGTTGGTGAAAGAATCGTATTCTTTTTTGGCAGAAGCGCTTAATTTATTCAGTTTGCTATCCACCGCGTCGGAAGTTTTCGCCGCCGCTGCTTTCACATCCTCAATCGCACCCTTGCCGGCGTCTTTTACATCCGATGCTACGTCTTGTGCTCCTTCTTTCACGTCGGTGGCTACGTCACTTACTGCTTCTTTCGCATCAGATGCACCTTCTTTAATGTCTGCGGATACCGCTGCTGTGGCTTCCTTGGTTTCATTCTCTGCTTTTTTTGAACAGGAAGTCAATGCAAACGCACCGATTAAGAAGGCAAGTCCAACGTTGAAAGTGATTTTTTTCATTACTGCAAGGTTTATGTTTTTATGACTGATTTTCGGGAAGAGACCTGCTGTTCAGGTTGCTTCCTTCCTAAGACGTAAAATCAGGCATTGGTAACCAAAAAAGAAATTTTAATTCTGTTCTTTCTTCTTACCAAAAACATAAACCACACCAAAGTGGCTTTTAAGAACGCCGCTGTCAAAGCTATCTTTTACATAGGGGTTTAACTCAATAGCGAGTTGAATCCTTCTGTTTTGCGGAAGCGGAGAAATGCGTGCACCGAAGTTGAGAGAATAACCGTCAATAGTGATCAGGTCTGCGTGGGAATCCGCAATGCGATAAAGCGGATTAAACCTCAACCCGCCACCGATATACCAACTCACTATTTCGCCTCTTTTCAGGTTGATCATCGGTAGCAAATCAATGCTCAGACTACTAAATAGTGAGTTGGTTTGCATTCTGGTATCCAGCCAGACCGCCTTTTGCGTACTGGTACTTACTGTTAATAAATTGCTCCATGGGTAATAACCAACTGAAGCCTGTGCTTTTAGCTGATGATTACCCAAAGCTGCAGAGAGCAGGAGCAAGGCAAATATTTTTTTCATTACTGTGCAGATATAAACAGGGAAAACTAGCGACGTAAAGCTTTGCCAAGTTTACCGGCTGCCTGCATAGTGTTCATTTTTTTCATCATCTTACGCATTTCATCAAACTGTTTGATCAGATTGTTGACCTGTAAAATTGTAGTTCCGCTACCCGCAGCAATTCTTTTCTTACGGCTACCGTCGATGATCTCAGGATTTTCTCTTTCTCTCTTGGTCATCGATTGTATAATCGCTTCAATCGGTTTAAAAGATTCATTGTCAATGTCCATATCTTTCATGGCACTGCCCATACCGGGGATCATACCAATCAGATCTTTAACATTACCCATCTTTTTGATTTGCTGCAACTGACCAAGGAAGTCGTCAAAATCAAATTTGTTCTGACGCATTTTGGCGTTGATACGCTTCGCTTCATCTTCGTCAAAAGCCTGTTGAGCACGTTCTACGAGAGATATTACATCACCCATACCCAAAATACGGCTCGCCATACGATCTGGATAGAAGGAATCAAGCGCTTCCATTTTTTCACCTGTACTGATAAACTTAATCGGTTTATCAACAATCTGACGGATAGAAAGAGCAGCTCCACCACGTGCATCACCGTCCAATTTGGTAAGTACAACTCCGTCGAAGTTCAGGCGTTCGTTGAAGGTCTTGGCAGTATTTACCGCATCCTGACCCGTCATCGAATCCACCACGAAAAGAATTTCAGAAGGCTTAACAGCTGACTTAATATTTTCAACTTCCTGCATCATCGCCTCATCAACTGCCAAACGTCCGGCGGTATCGACGATAACTATTTTTTTGCCGATTTTTCTTGCATGTGCAATGGCATTTTCAGCAATTGTAACCGGATTTTTGTTTTCCGGCTCCGAGTAAACTTCTACACCTACCTGCTCACCAAGTACTTTCAGCTGTTCGATCGCCGCCGGACGGTACACGTCAGCAGCCGTTAGCAATACTTGTTTTCCTTGTTTTTTAAGCAAATAAGCAAGTTTACCAGTAAAAGTGGTTTTACCTGAACCCTGTAGACCTGCAATAAGGATTACCGCAGGATCTCCTTTGGTATTGATGGCTTTTGCTTCGCCTCCCATCAGTTCGGTCAGCTCTTCCTGAACGATCTTTACAAACATCTGTCCGGGCTCAACAGATATCAATATTTTCCGGTCAAGCGCTTT
>DASYHR010000544.1:0-1569 GCA_035998385.1 Dyadobacter sp.
TTCAAACTCAGGCTTAGAACTTATGTTGGAAGCAAAAAAACTTACAAAAATATATGGCGACTATGTTGCCCTCAATGCGTTGGATCTGTCTGTGAAGGAAGGTGAAATATTTGCACTGCTGGGGCAGAACGGTGCAGGTAAAACGACGACAATCAATCTTTTTCTGGGATTTCTAAAGCCTACCAGCGGAGAAGCGTTTATCAATGGAATATCAGTGGCTGAACATCCGCAAGAGATCAAAAATCACCTGGCTTACATTCCTGAAACTGTACTGTTGTATCCGAATCTGACTGGTAGGGAAAACCTGGAGTATTTTTCGGCTCTGGCTGGATTTGATTATAACAAACAGCAATTGGGCGATTTACTTGCTTCTGCAGGTTTGCAACATCAGGCTTTTGACCAAAGGCTGGCAGGCTATTCAAAAGGTATGAGGCAAAAAGTAGGCATCGCCATTGCTATTGCGAAACAGGCCAAAGTTTTGCTTTTGGACGAACCGACAAGCGGTCTCGATCCGAAAGCGTCCAATGATTTCTCTGAGATTATAGCCAGACTCGCCAAAGACGGAACGGCAATTCTAATGGCGACGCATGATATATTCAGGGCGAAAGAGGTCGCCAGTCATATTGGTATTATGAAACAGGGAAATCTTGAAGCAGTGGTAAATTCCTCAGCTATCTCAGCGAATGAACTTGAAAGCTTGTACCTCAGAACCGTGTAAAAAAATAAAACCATCCGGTACATAATGTAAAGGATGGTTCTATGTCTGATCTGTTTGCCTGCATCTACTTCCATTTATTTTGAAGTATTTTGATAGCACCGGCGGCTGCGATACCGCCAATGGTATACCAGGCTACGGTTAGTATCTGCGTTCTGACGTTCCGGTTGACCGGACGGTCATCAAGTCCCAAAGGTTTGGTAAGGCCCAATGCGCCTACTCCTGCGGTAATCCCGTATGCAGCGCCACGAACCCAAATTCCGTTGGGGTCTCCTTTGCCAATCAGGCTGAAATAGGATGCATTACCCGCCAGGTCAGCGAAAAGCGTTGTCCCATATAACTTATTACCCGTGGGAGGAGTCACACCTGCCGCAAGCGCTGTTTTCACAATAGCTTCCTCGCCAACTTCCTGAATCTGCGGCGCATCAACCCATAATTTTCTCGCCGCTTCATGTACAAGATTCAGCACGACTGCGCCAAATAATCCGCCCAATAAGTTTTTTGATAAGTCCATAGTTTCGTTTTTTGCTTGATGTCGAATGTCGTCTTCAAATTTCAGACCAGAACAAGCTTATTTGCTGTTTTTAAAGCTGATTATATTTCTTTTCAGCCTCGTCTGTCAAAGATGTAGCAACATTTTCAGATGCTTTTGATTCGCTCTCATACCCCTTTTTCGAATTTGTATTTTCGCTTTTGGGCAGATAATGATTGGCAAGTCGTGCAGCTGCGGTAATGGCATCCGGAAGAATTCCCTGTATGGCAATCGCCACTTTCGCGGTGAGTGTAAGTGTCAGATTTCGTCTGCCCTGTTCCGTTGCAACAACGATTGATTTGGCTGCTTTGTTGACTGCCTG
>DASYHR010000558.1:0-1878 GCA_035998385.1 Dyadobacter sp.
AGAATATTTTCTTCATCTGTACTTTGCTTTAAAATGCTTATAAATTCTTAAAAACCAACATTTAAACCAAAAATCAAGGTTTTGGCAGCCGGGTAACTTGCATAGTCAAATCCCTGGCTCCGGCTATCCTGGCCAAAACGATTTACCTCCGGATCATAACCTGAATACTTCGTCCATGTCAGGTAATTCTGTGCCGAAACATAGAAGCGCAAACCTTGCAGATGTAATGCTTTGGTTACGTTCGATGGTAATGTATAGGCGAGCTGAATGTTCTTCATCCGCAGGTAAGATCCGTCTTCAATTTGTCGTGTTGATATACGGTTTGCAGGACGCGTGGTTGATGCCCTGGGAATGTCGGTATTGGTGTTGGTCGGCGTCCACCTATTGAGCATATCCCGACTCTGGTTGCTTGTCCCGTTCAGGTATTCAAGCTCAAAACGGTTTGCATTCAGGATTTGATTTCCATAAACACCCTGGAAAAAGACCGTCAATTCAAGACCTTTATAAGAAAATGTGTTGCTTACACCACCGATAAACTTCGGTTGCGCACGTCCGATAATGACACGATCATTGTCGTCGATCCTACCGTCACCATTCAGATCTTTGTATTTACGATCACCAGGCTTGCGGGCATTAGCGTCCACCAAAGCTTTTATTTCTTCGTCACTTTGATAGAGACCGTCGGTGATGTAACCATAAAAAGAACCGAGTGGCTCACCTACGCGGATTATTCCGGAACTGACGTTCTGCGCAATGTTTGCAGCTCCGCCTGCAAATATTTGTGTTGTGCCACCGATATCAAGTACCTTGTTACGGTTCAATGCGTAATTGAAATCAGTTTTCCACTTGAAAGCCCCGTCAAGATTAATCGATGTTATGCTTAATTCTATTCCCCTGTTTTCGACTTTACCAAGATTCTGGATTCCACTGGAGAAACCGGAAGTACTTGGGATCGTTACACTTAAAAGCAGATCCCGGGTACGTTTGATATATGCATCAGCCGTGAAAGTAAGACGGTTTCTAAAAAGACTCAGGTCAATACCGATATCCGATTGTGTTGTAGTTTCCCATGAAAGGTCGGGATTAGCAATCTGGTTTGGACTTATACCTGTGGATACCGTGTTCCCAAGCACATAGTTTTGAGTTCCTAACAGTGAGTAAGCAGGATAGTTACCGATACCGTCCTGGTTCCCCGTCGAACCAACGGTGGCTCGTACTTTTAACTCACTGATTGACTGAATATTCTTAATAAAAGATTCTTCAGATGCGCGCCATGCCAGTGCAACAGACGGGAAAAAGCCATACCGCTTATTACCTCCGAAGCGTGACGAACCATCAGCACGGAATGATGCTGTCAGTAAATATTTTTCATTGAATTCATAATTGACACGTCCCAGATAAGACTCTAATCCCCAGGTCCCAATACCCGACGAAGGCACCAAAGCCACAGATCCTGATCCAATATTGCCAGTACCTAAATTATCATTTACAAAGTTTCGCGACGCTGCATAAGTATTTTCTGTTCGGTTTGCCTGTTGCGTGTAACCCAACAATACTGTCAGGTTGTGCAGTTTGCTAAAATTTTTGGTGTAAGTCAAAAGGTTTTCATTTAACCATGTAACCGACTGACTGTTACGAATACCAGCAGCACCTCCCTGAGACAATCCACTTGCTACACTTCTTGGGACATAACTATCCTGTTTCTGCATAATACCGTCAATACCCAATACCACTCTCAGGTTTAACCCATTGATGATTTGATAATCGCCAAAAATATTACCGAACACACGGTATGCCGTATTTGTGTTTTTGCTATCCTTCGCTAATGCAACCGGGTTATCAGCAGTAAAGTTGAAAGCAGGGTGGTTCATCAGATAG
>DASYHR010000559.1:0-2599 GCA_035998385.1 Dyadobacter sp.
CGAACTGAATCTGACAGCCTCCGCGGGTATTTCCACCAATAAGTTTGTGGCCAAAATTGCATCGGATATCAATAAACCCGACGGGCTTACTTTTATAGGTCCGTCTAAGATTCAGAAATTCATACACGAGCTTCCTGTTGAAAAATTTTTTGGAGTTGGGAAAGTTACTGCTGAGAAAATGAATGGTTTGAATCTGTTTACAGGCGCAGATTTATACGGGCTGACCGAAGAAGAGCTGGTCAGACACTTCGGCAAAAGTGGTCACTTTTACTACAATATTGCGAGGGGCATTGACAACCGGCAGGTGCAGCCACATCGGGAATCAAAGTCGTTGGGAGCTGAGGATACATTTATGTATGACCTCGCCACCCGCGAAGAAATGCAAAAGGAACTCGAAAGAATTGCGGTGACCGTATTCAACCGGTTGGGAAAAAAACAACTTTCCGGTCGTACGGTAACTCTGAAAATCAAGTACAGTGACTTTACGCAAATCACCAGGAACCATTCTTTCCTGCATCCTATCAGCGACTATGACAATATATACAACACCGCTGTGATGTTGTTGGATAAGGCGGATTTAGAAGAAAAAACGGTAAGACTGCTGGGTATATCATTGTCAAATTTCGGCGAGATGGTTCCCAAGGGCCGCAAGCCGAAAGATCCCGATCAGCTCGATTTATTTGATGCCAATACGTAATTACCTTTTACAACAAAAGCGCATCTACTCTGTGCGCCTGTACCTTACTCTTGTACGGCGTCCATGAAAAAATGGTGAACTTTCCGTCCTGAGAAGCTACCAACGCAGTTGCGTCATGCTGATCATGAATAAACTGAGCCGCCGATAAGTGCCGTGTTCCACCATTCTGAACCGGATGAATAATCTTCCCCTGATCACCAATTATAGGTTCAGTCACCAGCATTTCTTCAACAGGCGAGCCGTTAGGTGATCTGGCGATTTTTGCTCCGAAAGCGAGCAACTCATAATTTTCGTTGATGATCGTTGCACCGTCTACCGCAGTCAACCCGGCTAGATTGTGAATAGCAGCTGTCAGTTTAGATTGCCATATGCCACTCTTGGTATTGGTGGAAACCTGGTCACGCAATGCTGCTAGTTCGGAATAGGCCGGCTGGACGGCGTAGGATATAGGATGAATGATAGACTCCCGCCAGGCTTCCGAACCTGAGGGCACGACCAATAAAATTCCGCCCCTGCCGTGGTCGCGCATTGAAACAGCCAGCTGCACCAATACATTCAGAGAGTCGTTCCATATAGTAGGCGCATTGAAACCCATCATAGAATTCACCAATGAAGGACATGCAGGAACGCGCCCGCTATTTTCATCAATGATCTTTACCTGGTCACCCTTTAATACGGCCACATTGACAAACTTACCAAAACCATCAATACGCCTGTGTTTGATGACCAGCATACCAGGCTCGATCACTTCCAGAACGAAGCACAGAGCCGGGATTTGCCGCGTAGTGCCCCATACATACAATTCATTATCATAAGTCCACACGCCCAAATGAATTCCCGAGCGCTCCACAGCCGGCGCAAGCTTCGTAAGCGAATTCGCATTAAATGGCAACATGTCTCCGAAAATGAGTGGATTTTCCGCCTGGTCGGGGGACAAATAGGCGATTGATATTTTCGGAGATCTCCCCTCCTCTTTCCTTAAACTTGCCCAGAAGGTGGTGTCAATAATGGCCTCTATCACATGCGGTGAAGGTGGCGAAGAGATAATCGGCTCAGGATGCAGGAAAATATCACTGTGATGTTTATGAAAATGTTCACTTACCGTGTGCGATACAGAACGCGCTGCTTTATAAGCACTGGGTGTTTCCGGGAAGTAACTATCAATTGAACTACTGTCGACTTTCATAAGAGACATCTGGTAAAAATTAAGTGGCTACGTACAGTCACTAAACCGAGAACAATTCACTTACAGAAAAAGTTGAGCTACCTTTTTAATATAATCTGCTAAAACGCCGTCTACCCCATAGGTTTGAGAATAATTTTACACACTCTGGCTATAAAACGATCATTTTTAAAATCGCCCATAAAGTTGATTCACAGCATATTTATCGTTCTTCGAGAAAATATTTGATTTTTTTGATCCATTCTCTACAACCATTTTAACATTTTCTCCGTCTTATTATCGGTACCTCATAGCACGGAAAGAAGCGCAGTGATCAACGCTAAAAGATTTCCGCAATAAGTCTAACTTCAGGTTAAGGTTTTCAGGTTCCAATTATTTACCATGACACTACAGGAAAGATGAAAAGTTTTAAAAAGATTACGCTAAAAAATTATATTATAATCACACAACCTGAGTTATATAACTGATCAGAAAATTTTAGTCAGGATCCCTGAGCTCACCTCACCCTACTCTTCCTTAAAAAATAAGAACCAAAATGTTGGTTTGTCATGTCACAATACATAACCTTAATGCGTATGAGCTTGTAGGTTATTGACAGCTTTGGTGTAATTATTGCAAGGCGATTTCATGGCAGCCAGAGGAAACGGCTTTCAACGAGTGGAGGCTGAGGAAGCATTTCAACCTAAAAAAATTGTAAAGAGAACTAAAACAAGCTTTAC
>DASYHR010000568.1:0-14769 GCA_035998385.1 Dyadobacter sp.
ATGATGTAACACCCGCCGCTACTACGGCAAGTGATCAGGCCGGGCTGAACCGCTTAAACGTAACAGTTCAGGTACGATTTACCAATGCACAGGATGAAACTAAAAACTTCGATCAGTCATTTACTTATTTTGCTGACTTTCCCCAGGCACAAACGCTTGATCAGAATGAAGCCAGATTATTGCCGACCATACAGGAGAATTTAATCCAGCAGATCTTCAATAAATCGGCTGCCGACTGGTAGTAGATTTTGAATTTAATTACTTTCATCTTTTAGTTCACTTTAAAGCCATTGCGGTTTATGACAATTGTTGATAAAAACACATTTAATCACCTGGTAAAAAATCCAAATAAGCTGGGTACAGATGTGATTCCGCAACTCGAAGCGACTATCAAAGCATTTCCCTATTGCCAGATCAACTATTCGTTGCTGGCAAAAGCTTCCAGTATTTCAGGACAAAATGATCTCGAACGAACCAAACCATTGGCAGCAGCCTATGCGCTGAGCAGAGTGGCACTTCAGAATTTGGTTGAGAATCAGGATCGGTATGACGACTCAGTAAATGTTGAAGAAATCATTGTACAAACTGAGCTTTTGATACCGGAAGTTGCTGAAGATGTTCTTGGCACACTGGTAGCAGAAGAAGTACCTGACCTGGTTGCGCAAAGATCTGAAGAACAGAGAAGACAGCAGCAGATCATTCAGGGTTTTATGAAGAAAAACCCGCGCATTATCCGTCAGGAGAGCAATGTTGAGCCTGTATCCATTGATTTGTCGGGCAGAGTTGCACAGTCAGGAACAGGAATGATTGAAACAGAAGCGTTTGCTAAAATTCTGCTTCGCCAGGGTAAAACGGACAAAGCAATTGACGTATATCAAAAATTGATTTTGAGAAATCCGGAAAAAAGGAATTACTTTGCGAAAAAATTAAGTGAACTTTATCATTCAGAAGTTTAACTCTGATTGTTTTAATTGATTATTTACGCATTCATTCATTCTATATTATTTTTAAGGCATGTACTTGGGTTTGATTATTTTGGTTGCGATCATCGCAGTTTTGTTAATTCTGGTAGTTTTGGTTCAGAACTCCAAAGGTGGTGGATTATCGAGTGAGTTTAGCGGAGCAGGAACCACGCAAATGTTCGGAGTTAAGAAAACGACTGACTTACTTGAACAAATTACGTGGGGACTTGCAAGTGCTGTCATTCTGATCTCACTAGCTTCTTACATTATCGTTGGTGGCAACTCTGACGGAGGTGGTATCAAAAGTGTGAACATTGACAAAGCACAAAATACGGTAGTTCCTGGTGGCAACATCGCACCTGCACCTGCTGCCGGTGGTGAAACTGTGCCTGCTGAGACTGCACCTGCTGCTACTCCTGCTGACACTACAAAATAGAAAACCTTATAACGGCTTCGAACAGCTAATTTTGACAACTTCGTGTCAGGATTAGCTGTTTTTTTATTCCAACTATAATGAAAAGTATTACCGTATTTTGCGGTTCCAGTTTCGGAACTGAAGAGATTTACCAGGCTCAGGCTATCTTACTTGGCAAAACACTTGCAAAGCGAAAAATTGAGCTGATCTATGGCGGAGCCAACGTAGGTTTGATGGGCGCAGTTGCCGACGGCGCATTGAGCGAAGGGGGAATTGTAAGGGGTGTTTTACCTCATTTTCTTCAGACTAAAGAAATCGCCCATGCCGGCCTGACAGAACTCATTCTCGTGGAAAGCATGCACGAGCGCAAAACCAAAATGAATGAAATAAGTGAAGGTGTGATTGCAATGCCCGGAGGCTTCGGAACATTGGAAGAGCTCTTTGAAATGCTCACCTGGGCGCAGCTCGGTCTTCATAAGAAGCCAATCGGGATTCTGAATACCGACGGTTTTTATGATGCACTCAGTACCTTACTTGACGTGATGGTTGAGAAAGGGTTTCTCAAGCAAATCAATAAAGAAATGCTGCTCATCAGCGATGACGTGGAAAAACTCATCACTGTGATGGAAAATTATACCGCTCCGGAAGTAAGTAAGTGGATCCAGAGAAAGACTACCTGACTTTTAATTTAACTTATTATAAACTCGTTCTCACGCGGCCATGAGCTGTTCGAGAATGAGTTTTTTTGCAACAGGTAAAAGTGTTTCTTCCAATGGATAGGCATATTTTGACTCTACCATATAGGCGGCAGGGTTTGGCAACGAGGTGTATCTTCTTGCCAGGTCGACTTTTACCTGCGCCAGTGTATTGGTGTATCCGAGCCTGACAGAATCAATAAAAACAGTTTTAAGATATCTCTCCCGCTGTTCATTAAACAGTGCCAGCTGATACTGAAATATACTGATGCGATTCTCTACCGGATGACCAAGAAACAGATAACCTTCTTCCCTGCGCAACGGAACGATACCAACGGGTGATATGCTGATATGCTCTCCGATTGCCGAAAGAATTTCCTGACCATCTGTACGCTTACGAGCCAGCTTTGGTATTGCAAAATCGAGTATATCGTCCAGTTCCTCCGGATAGGCGTGGTCAGTCACGGCATCTTCGTAGATAAAACGTAGTGACTTAAGGTCAATTCCTTTCAGGTTTTTCGGGAAGGAGCTTTTCATCATTTGTTTACTTTCTCTGATCCGGACACAAGTATCAAAGTGAAGCTGCAACTCAGTCAGGTGCGGATAGAGCCGATTTGCGAAAAACTGGCTTTCTATATGTTTGAGGTATGCCAGAAGCACATACTTCTTGTATTCAAAATCAATAATACCTTTTGTGAGCCAGTCTGATTCCAGGTTTGTCATGATGATCGACTTTTAGATACGGACAGAAATTAATCATTTGTCGTAGTAATATCAAATCTCTGTAATCTTTGACATGCTACTCACCTGAATAATTATAACAAAACACGACAACATACAAATCTGTCATAACGGTGCTGAAAAAATGTCAGCATTGCCGGACTGGCACAGATTGTGCTAACTAAGGAGGAGTCAAACAAGTTACTGACAAATCAAAAAAATAAATAAACGTTTAATATCTATGTCAACTTTAGCAGAAATACAAGTGAACGTACAACCTCTGGCTGACCGTGTTCTTGTAGAACCAGCCCCAGCCGAAGAAAAAACTGCATTTGGTATCATCATCCCTGATACTGCAAAAGAAAAACCGCAACGTGGTACTGTTGTGGCAGTAGGTCCTGGCAAAAAAGATGAGCCATTGACAGTTAAAGTTGGTGACACAGTATTGTATGGCAAATACTCTGGTACAGAGCTGGCGTACGAAGGAAAAGATATCCTTATTATGCGTGAATCAGATATCTACGCCATCATTGGTTAATATCTGGTAACTATCCATTTAAATCTTAAAAGTTAATTCAAATTACTTATTGGTATGTCTAAGAAAATATTTTTTGATACCGAAGCCCGCGATAAAATAAAGAAGGGTGTAGATACATTGGCTGACGCCGTTAAAGTTACATTGGGACCTCGTGGTCGTAACGTTG
This sequence comes from Dyadobacter sp., assembly GCA_035998385.1. Taxonomy (GTDB): domain Bacteria; phylum Bacteroidota; class Bacteroidia; order Cytophagales; family Spirosomataceae; genus Dyadobacter. Next base: position 3,497 of record DASYHR010000568.1, read on the forward strand.
TAATTGATAAGAAATTCGGTTCTCCAAGCATCACTAAGGATGGTGTTTCAGTTGCAAAAGAAATCGACTTGAAAGATCCTATCGAAAACATGGGAGCTCAGTTGGTAAAAGAAGTTGCTTCTAAAACTGCTGATTCTGCTGGTGATGGTACTACTACTGCTACAGTTCTTGCGCAGGCGATCTACTCAATCGGTGTTAAAAACGTAGCAGCTGGTGCTAACCCAATGGATTTGAAACGTGGTATCGACAAAGCTGTTGCTGCTATCACTAAAAATCTTGAAGGACAGAAAAAAGATATTTCTACTTCAAAAGAAATAGCTCAGGTTGCAACAATCTCTGCCAACCACGACGAAGAAATCGGTAACATGATTGCTGAGGCGATGGAGAAAGTAGGTAAAGAAGGTGTAATCACTGTGGAAGAAGCACGTGGTACTGAAACAGAAGTTAAAACTGTTGAAGGTATGCAGTTCGATCGTGGATACCTTTCTCCATATTTCGTAACGAATACAGAGAAAATGGAAGCTGATTTGGAGCGTCCATATATCCTGATCTCTGAGAAGAAAGTTTCTTCAATGAAAGAACTTCTTCCTGTATTGGAAGCAGTTGCTCAAACTGGCCGTCCTTTGGTTATTTTGGCAGAAGATGTTGACGGAGAAGCATTGGCTACGTTGGTAGTTAACAAAATCCGTGGTGCCTTGAAAGTAGCTGCAGTTAAAGCTCCTGGCTTTGGTGATCGTCGTAAAGCAATGCTTGAAGACATCGCTAAAGTTACCGGCGGAACAGTAATCAGCGAAGAGCAGGGTTACAAATTGGAAAACGCTACTTTGGAGTACCTTGGTACTGCTGAGAAAGTGATTATCGACAAGGACAACACGACTATCGTTAACGGAAGTGGTTCTCCTGAGGAAATCAGCGGACGTGTTAACCAAATTAAATCGCAGATCGAAAATACGACATCTGATTACGATCGCGAAAAACTTCAGGAACGCCTTGCTAAATTGTCTGGTGGTGTAGCTATCCTTTATATCGGTGCTGCAACTGAGGTTGAAATGAAAGAGAAAAAAGACCGCGTTGACGATGCATTGCACGCAACCCGTGCTGCTGTTGAAGAAGGTATCGTAGCTGGTGGTGGTGTTGCATACATCCGTGCAACTGCTGCTCTTGACGGCTTGGTTGGTAACAACGAAGACGAAACTACTGGTATCAACATCATCCGTGTAGCTCTTGAAGCTCCATTGAGAACGATCGTTTCTAACTCTGGCCAGGAGCCATCTGTAGTTGTTGCGAAAGTGAAAGAAGGAACTGGTGCTTACGGTTACAACGCGAAAGACAATATCTACACTGACCTATTGGAAGCAGGTATTATCGATCCTAAGAAAGTATCCCGTCTTGCTTTGGAGAATGCAGCATCTATCGCTGGTCTGTTGTTGACAACAGAATGCGTAATTGCTGACGAACCAGAAGAAGCACCTGCAGGTGGTGGCCACGGTCACCCGGGCGGAATGGGCGGAATGATGTAATTCATTCGCTGATATAGCTTAGGCAAAGGCAGTCCCTAACAGGGCTGCCTTTGTTGTTTTACGATACTATTAAAGCCTTAGGAAAATTAAGCTCTGGAAGAGCTTCCGGTTTATAGAAAAATTAGAAACGAGTATCTTACCGGCTCCATTGGAAGCCTCCTATATTCTTTCTTATTTGAAGAGGTTCCTGCAATATTGCCAGTGCTGGAAGCATTGCCCATTACTCAATATATGGTTGGCCCACCATCAGGACCAAGAAACAATTTCACCAGCAATTACAGGGTATTGGCAAAGGAAAAAGGCAATGTAAAGGTCATTGAATATGGAATTCTTTTTTCTACATATTACGGTGAAGAAATATATAACAACGCCTACTATCTTATCAAAGAGCCCACTCTTCAGACTAACGGCCCGCATATCATAACCAAAGAATTTGGAGTTGGTGAAAAGGTAATGAGACGTAAGGGATACCTGTTTTTACAACAAATGAAAAAATTGCCACTCCTTTCTAGATTCATAATACCCCCAGGATTGATACTCAGCAAATGAATTAATTTCAAATACCCACAAAAAATAGCCGCCCGGAAAATTCCAGGCGGCTATTCACTTTACTCAACGTTATGAAAAACTTCGGCATTATGACGAGGTCTCAGATCGTTGGTCACATCAATGTGAAAAATATTTTAAATTATTTTCCTGATTAAGAAAGCATTCTGCCATCCTGCATCACAAGTCTTCTATCTGCCATCTCGGCCAACTCTTCATTGTGCGTCACGATCACGAACGTTTGTCCGAATTCATCTCTCAGTTTGAAAAATAACTGATGCAAATCGAGCGCGTTGTGCGAATCAAGATTTCCGCTTGGTTCATCAGCCAGTACAATCGAAGGTTTATTGAGCAGAGCCCGGGCAACCGCTACCCTTTGCTGTTCCCCGCCGGACAGCTGCGAAGGCAAATGATTCATCCGATCGGCCAGTCCCAACATATCCAATAATTGTTTTCCTCTGTTGAGGATTTCATTCTCCTTCAACACTCCACCGATATAACCAGGCATACATGCATTTTCCAGCGCTGTAAATTCAGCCATCAGATTATGAAATTGAAAAATAAACCCTATTTTTTCATTTCTGAACTTCGCAAGATCTTTGTCTTTTTGGGTGAAGACATTTATATCTTCAATGTGTACTTCTCCTTCTTCCGGCCGATCGAGCGTTCCCAAAATGTGCAGAAAGGTGCTTTTGCCAGCTCCTGATGCACCCACTATCGCAACCACTTCGCCACTTGCCACTTCAAGGTCAATACCCTTTAAAACCTGCAGTGAACCGTAAGTACGTTTGACTCCTCTTGCCCTTAGTAAATTCATTTTACAAAAAGATAATTAGGGAAAAACTCACCCCCGTTTTGATTAATTCCTTAATTTGCCGTGAAAATACCAATTTACTTTTATACTCATGAATATTCACGAATATCAAGGCAAAAGCGTTCTGAAAAAATACGGTGTACGTATTCAGGAAGGGCTTGTAGCCGACACGCCCGACAAGGCGGTAGAAGTTGCACGTGAACTTAGCCAGCAGACAGGTACCAAGTGGTATGTGGTTAAATCGCAGATCCATGCCGGTGGGCGTGGTAAAGGCAGAATAGTTGGTACAGAACAACGCGGAGTTGCTCTTGCTAAATCTGTTGAAGACGTACGTACGATATCCAACAACATTCTTGGGAAAGTACTTGTTACGCACCAGACAGGCGAGGCAGGAAAACGTGTGAATAAAGTCCTTATTGCTGAAGACGTTTATTATCCTGGCCCAAGTGAGCCAAAAGAATATTATCTGTCTATCCTGTTGGATCGTGGCAGAAACTGCAACGTAATCATGGCCAGCACCGAAGGTGGTATGGACATTGAGGAAGTAGCAGAACATACACCAGAAAAAATCATGAAGGAGTGGATCGATCCTAAAGTTGGATTGCAGCCATTCCAGGCACGTAAAGTTGCCTTTGCTCTTGGTCTTGAAGGTGATGCTTTCAAAGAAATGGTGAAATTCATCACCTCGCTTTACAAAGCTTACATCGAGAGCGATTCAGCCATGTTCGAGATCAATCCGGTTTTGAAAACATCTGACAACAAAATTCTTGCTGTTGATGCAAAAGTGGATCTGGACGACAACGCATTGTACCGTCATCCTGAGTTGGCAGAAATGCGCGATACCAACGAAGAAGATCCTTTGGAAGTTGAAGCTGGTGCCAACAACCTGAACTATGTGAAACTTGACGGAAACGTAGGTTGCATGGTGAACGGTGCGGGACTTGCAATGGCTACAATGGACCTTATCAAACTTTCGGGCGGAGATCCTGCTAACTTCCTTGATGTTGGAGGTGGCGCTAACGCACGTACAGTGGAAGCAGGTTTCCGTATCATCCTGAAAGATCCTAATGTAAAAGCTATCCTTATCAACATCTTCGGTGGTATCGTTCGTTGCGACCGTGTTGCTGCTGGCGTTGTAGAAGCTTACAAAGCAATTGGTGAAATTCCTGTTCCGATTATCGTTCGTCTTCAAGGTACTAACGCTGAAGAAGGTGCTCGTATCATTAACGAATCAGGCTTGAAAGTATCTTCTGCGATTGAGTTCAAAGAAGCTGCTGCCAAAGTGAAAGAAGTATTGGCTGGCCTTGGTGCATAGTCTGGTTATATTGTTATTGAAAAAGACGATCTTCACGGATCGTCTTTTTTTATGCCAAGGTATATCACGTTATATCAGGCAACTCGCCTGCAGTACCTAAATCAAGCCAGAATCAGATACAACAGCACAGTCACACAGAAACTTACCATTCCTTGCAAACCGGTAAGAATCGTATGTGTCCCATACGCATCCCTTTCCTGAATACCGCTGAATTGGGAAACTACCCAAAACCATGCATCGTTGGTATGCGAAACCACCATCGCACCACTTCCAACTGCCATCACTACAAATGTAATCTGGATCGGCGTCACAAAACCTAGCGAAGCGAGTAATGGCGCCAGTATGCTGGTCGTTAGTACCATGGATGAAGTGGTGGATCCCTGAGCCGTTTTAAAGAATGCTGCGATCAGAAACGCGATGAGCAGCAGAAACACACCGGACATCTCATTGTGCAGCAACCACGTACTCACCATATCTTTCAGGGAAGTTTCTTTCAATATAGCGCCAAATGCCCCTCCCGCCCCTACGAGTACCAATGTCGTTCCGCAATGTTCTATACCGCTTTTAAAACAGGCAGTCATATGAGTAGCGGCGTCCTTGGGAAAAAGTGAATAACTGAAGAAAATCGCGAGCATAAATGAAACCAACGGACTTCCGAAGAATCCCAGCCATGAAGCCACCTGATCAGGAAAATGCATGATCTTCGCCGAAGAAGCCAGTGTGATCAGCAAAATAGGTAACACGATAGGCATAAAAGATTTCCAGGGCGAAGGAAGTATTCTCTCTTCCAAAACTATACTGTCCACCGAATACTCTTCGCTGACACGGATGTTTTTGGCGTACTTATGAGCAAACCAGGTTGACAAAAACAGACTTGGAACGGATACAATCAATCCGATCAGAATCACCAGTCCGATTGAATCAGGAATTCCCAGATTCCCTGCCGCAGAAAGTGGTCCTGGTGTAGGTGGGACAAGCGTATGCGTAGCGAATAAACCTCCTGATAAAGAAATGGAAATAGTCGCTAGGGGGAGTCCGGTTCTTTTCGCAACGATCTGGTTCAGCTTATGTAAAATGATGAATCCCGAATCACAGAAAACCGGAATACCTACAATCGCGCCAATCACTGACATTGCAAACGCTGGACGTTTGGTACCAAACAAATTTAATATCACATCAGCCACTTTAATAGCCGCACCGGACCTGTCCAGGATAGCCCCGATTACACAACCAAGGATCACCATGAGACCAATCTTGGACATCAGTTCACCAAAACCTTTTCCAATTGTTTCAGCGAGTTTATCAATGGGTAATCCGGCAAAAATACCTACACCCAAAGCGGCAAGTAACAAACCTGCCAACGGATGTAGTTTAAAAACCGTTGAGCTTAAAACGATAAAAACGATGGAGACAAGAACACCCCCGATGATCATAAGCGACTATATCTTAAAGCAACTCCATTACTTTGTCGTCACCCATCACGGCATTGGCTGGTCGTGGGTGCCGGCTATTGAAAACTTCCAGGTCTTTCTGATCTACTAACTTTGAAGCTGTTTCGTCAACTTTTCCTGCAGCATCCGTCACTGATTTGATATCCAGTTTCAACTGTTTCGCAAGGAACGTATACATCGCCTGCCTTTTAGATGGACCGTAATCATGTTTTTCATCGGGTAAGTGCACGTTTTGAACCTGATTTGACTTTCCGTATAAATTGTAGATGGACCGGATATGCGGGTATTCTACATCAGGTGTATGTTTTGTCCAGTCGTCGCCGTCAGATATCAATAGCATTGGTCTTGGCGCAGCCAAAGCAGCTATTTCGACATTGTTAGTTTGATGGGCTCCGTTTTTATGAATCGGCATGCCACTTTCACACACACAGCCTCCGAAAAAATAAGAAGACACCATCACAGTGGGAACCGATACTTTTACACGGTCATCCAATGCGGTCAGCAGGAATGTCTGCGTACCTCCTCCTGATTCCCCTGTTACTGCAATACGATTTTTGTTTACTTCCGGAAGTGAGGAAATAAAGTCCAGCGCTCTGATAGCATTAATAGTCTGAAGTTTGAGCGCCTTCGGCATTTTGTGCTCACATTGTCGGGAATCCCCCTGCCCCACCATATCCCAGACAAATACGATTGCACCCATTCTTGCCAGGGTAGCACAACGTTTCTGTGTTTGCTCGCGGAAACGTCCGTGCGGATTTTCTCCATGCCCATGCGGACAAAGCACAGCAGCGTACGATCTCTGTTTTTTTAATGGTCTGTACAGATTCCCCGTTACATATATTCCTTCAACACTCTGGAATGCCACGTTCTCGATCGTGTATCCATCCATAACACGTTTGCTATGGATAATCGGCGCAGATGCAGGTTTGACCGGCAAATTTTCCAGCTCCATGCCCTTCACAATCTGTTTTTTTATTGCGGCAGACCTTGCTTCCCAGGCCGCTTTTGTAATGGCCGGATGGCTTTCCAAAAAAGCTTTGCCCTGTTCTTCGGTAAAGTACTTACCCTGACATAATTCCGGTACCTGTGCCAACGCACTGCCTGCGATAAACGTAGAGAGAATAAACGTTGTAAATGATTTCATGCAAGAAATAGGTATGGGTTGAGATTGACCGGAAAAGACATTTCGGTGGAGCGTACTACTTATGAAGTATGGGATATTATTCGAGACGACCCGGTCTGCGCGACCCGGTCTGCATGACGCAGTCAGGCTGAACGGTAATATGGTACTTCCTACCTAAGAAACCAATCTAGCAAAATCATATAGTATCTGTTGCTTCTGAAACCGTTCATTCCAGCTGAACGGTAAACCCGAAGTCCGTTCAGTTCGGCTTCGCCGTACAGACCGGGTCGCACAGACCGGGTCACGCAGACCGAATCAAGGCACAGCCACAGTAATATAGTTTTTCAGAATATGTGTTTCTAGCTTTTTTACCTGGCCCTTATATTCTCCGTCGATCTGAAAATACACCTCTTTGTCCAGACATTCGATCACTGCATTTTCAACTGAAATAATCTTCATAATCTCAGGATTGAGATCCGTATTCCCTGTCAATATTTTAGCTGTTTCTATAAAATCCAGTCTTTTGGCTATGACCAGTTCATACATACCATCCGACATATTGCCTTGTGGGTTGATACTGATGCCCGTACCATATTTTTGTGCATTGGCGATAATGACAATCAGTGCTTCCGTCTCAAATGACTCGTCATTGGTGGTGATCCTGACATTGAAATTTTCGTGTTCACTGAGTGTTTTCAACATCTCACGTGCGTAACCCAGCTTCCCTCTTGTCTCACCATTTTCATATTTTTTAACAAGAAGCGCATTCAATCCGATATCACTCAGATGCAAACTAATCTCTCCGTTGATACTGACTGCATCTATGCCGATCTGATTTTCCCCAAAAGCAATATTGACAGCTTCTTCCAGATTTGCCGGAATGTCAAAGTCCACAGAGAGGCCATTCGCAGAGCCTGCAGGAATAATGCCTAAAATTACGTTCTGACCGTGAATTGCCTGTGCTACCAGCGAAATCGTACCGTCTCCTCCGGCGGCGATCACCCTTTCCGGTTTCAAGTTCTCAACCATCTCTCTGATAATCTGATCGTCCTGATTTCCGGTAGTAGTATAAATACGCAGATCTATGCCTTCTTCATTAGTTCTGTTTATAACGGCATCAAAAATTTCATTCTTATCTAAATCGCCCGATATAGGGTTAACAACCAACAAAACCTTTCGTTCTGAAAACATAATGTCTAAATTAGTGACTTGTAAGTTTATAAAATGAGGTGTATGAAACGATGTGATATCAAATTATACCGGGGGTATGCAAATAAAAAAGAACTGGTTGTTTACGGTCATGTTGTAAAAAAGTATCCTTCCGGAGATCATAAATATACGCGAAAAGGCTTTCGTTATGCAAGAACTATTATACAGCTGTTTTCGATTAAAACCATTCCAAATGTAAGGGTTGTCTTACATGCCGGTTCTGTAACAGCCGAAGCGGTAACGGAGGAGGACGGATATTTCAGGTTTCAGGTTCCGCTACCCGAGGAACTTAACGGCGGATGGCACCAATATTCGGTTTCGATTGACGATGAAGTGGATGGGAAACACTATCAGGGACAGAGTGAGGAAGAGTTTTTCATACCGCACCAAAGCTCTTACGGTATTATATCGGACATCGATGATACTTTCCTGATTTCACACAGTAGAAGGTCTTTCAGGAAGCTTTTTGTACTACTTGCCCGGAATGTACAGGCGAGAAAGCCCTTTGATGATGTCGTGAAGCATTATCAGTTGTTATCCTATGCGAGCCGCGTACATCCACACAAGGAAAACAATATTTTCTTTTATGTATCAAGCAGCGAATGGAACCTGTACGACATGATTGTAAGATTTGCTGAACTCAATGGTTTGCCCAAGGCAGTATTAAAATTAAAGAAAATAAAATCAGGGCTGGACGATTTCGTCATGACCGGCGCAGGATCCCATGACCATAAGTTGCGTAAAATTCAGAATATTGTGGGCTTTTATCCCGAACTACAATTCATTTTACTGGGAGATGATTCACAAAAGGACCCCGAGATTTATGACAAGATATGTAATGAGTTCCCCAAAAACATACGTGCCGTCTATATCAGGCAAACCAGAACGAGAACTAAACCCGAAACCTCACAACATATTAAAAATATAGCCGGCCATGGAATTGATACCTGTTACTTCGCCCATAGCAATAAGGCAATCATACATTCACTTGACACAGGAATCGTTTTTCAAGCACCAATAGATACACTTCTGTCTGATGATTCAGACGCTAAACAACCTTAACTTATTCCATGGAAATATCTCATATACTGAATGAACTGGGCGAAGACCGAAGCCTTTATTTTAATGCCGTCGCTCCGCCCATTGTACAATCCAGTAATTTTGTTTTCGATTCATTTGACGAAATACGAAAGGCATTTGAAGACGAAAACTCTGCTTATCTCTATTCCCGTGGAAAAAACCCGACTATTGAAATACTAAGAAAAAAACTGGCTGCACTGGATGGAGCTGAAGATGCCCTGGTATTTAACAGTGGTGCATCTGCCATTTTTTGCTCTGTGATGGCCAATATCAAAACCGGCGACCATATCATCTCAGTAGAGAGACCTTACAGCTGGGCTTCCCGGATGTTCGACAATCTGCTTCCGAGGTTTGGCGTGAGTACGACATACATCGACGGAACAGATATCAGAAATTTTGAAGACGCCATTCGTCCGGAAACACGCATTATTTATCTTGAATCGCCGAATTCGCTCACTTTCGATCTGCAGGATCTTGAAGCAGTAGCCAAACTGGCAAAGAGTCATAATATTATCACAATTCTGGACAACAGCTATTGCACGCCACTTTATCAGAAACCTCTCGCATTAGGTATAGATTTGAGCCTGCAGTCGGCAACGAAATACCTTGGCGGCCATAGCGATACCGTTGCCGGTGTTTTGACAGGAAAGGAGGATATGCTGCAGCGGATTTTCTTTGAACAACTACTCAATAACGGTTCGGGAATTTCTCCGTTTAATGCCTGGCTAATTCTGCGGGGGCTCCGCACCTTACCTATGCGACTCGCACATATTACGCAGACGACCCATAAGGTGATTAGTTTTTTAAAAACACATCCAAAAATTGAAAGAGTTTTATTCCCTTTCAGTGACGACTTTCCTCAGCTGGAGCTGGCAAAAAAACAAATGACCGGAGCCTGCGGATTATTTACCATTGTCTTAAAATCGGACTCTTATACACAAATAGAAAAATTCACATATGCACTGAAACATTTCCTTGTAGCTGTATCCTGGGGCGGGCATGAATCATTAATTCTGCCACAAGCCGCCGGAATTGGTCCTGAGAACTTTGATCCGACCATTGAAAAACACCGTATGGCACGTATGTATGTAGGATTTGAAGATGCTGACTTCCTGATTGCTGATCTTGACCAGGCGCTGAAACTCTTATAATCCTATTGCCAACCCGATTTTAACATCAAATGAGAAAAATACTGATTATAGAAGACGACAAGCGTATCGCCCAAAATATTTACCGTGGGTTGGTTTCAGAACACTTCGAAGCAGAAATTGCTCAGGATGGTATCACCGGAAAACAGTTGGCACTCGATAAAAAATTCGACCTCATACTGTTGGATGTAAATCTTCCGGGCATGCGCGGTTTTGAAGTTTGTCAGCAAATCAGATTATATAAGCCGGCTATTCCGATTATCATGCTTACAGCTTATGGCGAGATAGAAGATAAAGTGGAAGGACTTGGTCGCGGTGCCGACGATTACATTGTAAAGCCATTCGACTTCAGGGAACTGCTTGCACGGATTCATGCATCTCTACGACTTTCCGAAATCAGAAATCCGGAAACGGTCAACAAAACACTTAAGATCGCAGATCTTGTGATGAACCTGACCACCAAGGAAGTAACCAGAGCCGGGAAATCCATTGAACTCACAGCCAAGGAATTTGCTTTACTGGAATACTTTCTTGTCAATCGGGGTCGGGTTATTTCTAAAATGGACCTTGCCGAACATGTATGGCACCTTAATTTCGACCCTGGCACAAATGTGGTGGAAGTGTATATCAACTACCTGCGTAAAAAAGTGGATAAAGATTTCAGTCCGAAACTCATTCATACCCGTCCCGGGCTGGGTTATATTTTGAAGGAAGAATAACTGACACACCTAAATACCTCTCCGTGAAAATCAAAGACAGAATCGCCATACAGTTCACATTACTGGTTGCAGCGCTGCTATTTGTATTCTCGGTGGTTGTTTATACAGTATCGTCTTCTTTTCGTCAGGAGGAGTTTTTCGACCGTCTCAGAAGTAAAGCGCGTACCACTTGTCGCTTACTTGTCAAGGTGAATGGGATCGATAAGGACCTGCTCAAAGTCATTGATGAGAATACGCTTACCGAAATGCTGGATGAAAAAGTGCTCATTTTCAATTCGAAAAATGACTTGATCTATTCCAGTGTGGATGACAAACTACTCACATACCATGCGAATCTGCTCGAGGATA
>DASYHR010000571.1:0-2924 GCA_035998385.1 Dyadobacter sp.
TTTAGTGATTTCAATTCCTCATTGGCTGACTGAAATTCTTCATTGGTGGCTTCCTGCTCCTCACTCAAAGCACGAAGCTGATCCCTGCTTTGTACGAGTTCCTGTTCCAACTGCAAAATACGCAACTCACGGGCATCATTGACGCCATCCTCCGATATCGCTTCAGTAGGCATATTTTGAATAGTTTGAAACAGTATCAAATAAAACTTTTCCTTGGTTCCTGCCAGTGGCAAAACGTCCAGTGTTATTCTCAATAATCTTCCTTCATGTTCCAACGCAATATTCTCCCGTTTTACAGGGGAGCGCTCTGCTTTCACCTTACTTAGTGCTTCATTAAGGTCGTAGTAAAGCCCTTTTCTGACCATCTTCAGGACGTTAAAGCTAGCTATGCCCGGGCTTGGTTCTATGAAAAAACCAGTGTTACCCCTGAAATCGACGATATCGAAAGAGTCATTGATAACAACACCTACCGGCACATATTTTTGCAGCAACATTTCGTCCGCTGCACTTTGGAAATCTTTTTTGTCCATATTCTTACTTAAACCAAAATGGTTCGATAAAGTATTCTTCTTTCTGAGGTCTTCCGACTGGTGATGAAGGTTTGTGATGGGTGTACGATTGACAAAAATATTAGCACTTTTATTGATGCTTTCGAATCGGCCTGCCATACCACTTGTTTCCGATTTGCCCAGAAACAGAAACCCTCCGGGTTTGATCGCATACGAAAATGTTGCCAGCACTTTTCTCTGTAATACAGGTTGCATGTAAATCAAGACATTCCGGCAACTCAATAAATCTATTTTGGCAAAAGGAGGATCTGCGAGCACATTTTGCACTGCAAACACACACATATCCCTGATAAAGGATTTGATACGGTAACCGTCTTTGACTTTTGTAAAGTATTTCTCCAACCTTGGCTGTACTATTTTAGCCACAGTTTGATCCGTGTACACACCCTGTCTTGCCTTATCAATGGCTCCTTCGGATAGGTCAGATGCAAATATTTTGATGTTGGAAAGGTTACCGATCAGCTCGTGATGCTCATGCAGGCAAATGGCAATCGAATAAGCTTCTTCACCTGTGGAACATCCGCAAACCCAAACGCGCACGGTATCTTCCGCCTGCTTGTCTTTCAGTAAATTTGGAATAACGTCTGAGCACAAAAACTCGAAACTTTTTTCATCTCTGAAAAAGCTGCTGACGTGAATCAGCATTTCTTTGTATAGCTGATGTTGTTCCGCCTCGTTGTATACAAGCAGGTCATGATAGTCAGCAAGGTTATGAAGATTCAGAAAATGTAACCTCCTGTTGATGCGTCGTTGTAGCGTAGTATGCTTGTAATTCAGTAGGTCTACACCGCTTTTAGTTGATAAAACGGCCAATATCCTATCGAGATTTTCTTTGTCAGTTTTCAATGATCAAATCAATCTTAGCCTACTGTCAGCGGCTGGTTTAGTAATTTATTTGACTTCAATCAGATGACTATGGAGTACTTCCGAAAGATCTTTACACAGAAAACTGAATGAACCGTGTTTGGTCAGATAAGCATTTGCTCCCAGCCGGATACAGTCATTGATATCTTCGGGGCGCGATGAGGTAGAGAAAATAATGATCGGTACCTGATCAAATTTGGGATTATTACGAAGTGTCGTTAGTAATTCTTTTCCATTCATCCTCGGCATGTTAAGGTCAAAAAACGCTATATCCGGAACCAGGAAACCCGTATTATTGACGATATCAAGCGCATCCACACCGTCTCTTGCTGTCTGAACTGAAAAGCTTACCCCAATATTTTTCAACGCTTCCATGAAAATCAGCTGATCATCGGCATCATCATCAACCAGCATTAGCGAAAACTTAGGGGGCATGTTTGTTAATCAGAAACGGTTACGATCAAAAGTACAAATAATTTTGTAAACAGTGCTACAAGCAAATTTGCCCAAATTTCAACTATGGAATAAATTCTAAGAATAAACTCTACTTTCTACAACCAAAAGTAACGTTCCTACAACCTTGCGCTATGTGACATTCCTGAAACACTTAATGGCACAGCCAGGCTTCGCTTCGAAAAATTTCAAAAATCGTTATTCACAAAATCACAAAGATTAATCCGTATACCCAATGCAGAACAAAGTCTCGTTGTGTAAAACCGGAGGCGTACCTATTTTATATAGTATCAACCCGGTTTTTGGTGCTCTTACTTCTGTAAGTTTTTTACCGAAAAAGTCAGAAATATAGCCAAGATATTGCCCTTCAGTGACTTTGACTCCACTTTTCAAATCGCTGTAAAAAATGCCCTTTTCAGTCGCTTTTACATATACCTGCCCCGTCAGCCATTCCGACTTCATGGATTTCATTTTCCTGCCACCCTTATACATATTCATAGATGCCAGCATATTCATAACACCTACCCTGATACGATCAACCGATTCCTGTTGTACGTTACCCAATTTCCCCGCCTCAATACTTAAAGCTGCAATGCCCTGTCTGCTCGCTTGTTTGAAAGCGTACTCCGCAGCTTGCTCAGGTTTCAGGTTGAAGGGATACTGCACTTTCAACTTAAAACCCGACTCATCTGCAAGTTTCCGGGCCAATGCCGTTTGTGAAGGAGTTTGCTTGTTATCGTAGTAACAGACAAAATCTGCCAGATCTTCGTTGCCATCTCCGGCGTGAATATCCAGAACAACATCCGAGCCGGTTATAATTTTCTTTGTGATCAAATCGGCAAGGCGTTCTGATATCGTACCACTTGCTTTGCCGGGAAAAACGCGATTTAGATTTTTACCATCTATGGGATTGTAAAATACAGATCGGCCAAAGAAACCTGCCACGTTAGCCACGGGCACGAATACGAGAGTACCGGTGAGTTGTTCCGGTTGAATCTCGTTCATCAGCTTTTGCATGGCCACGATAGGTACATACTC
>DASYHR010001074.1:0-1521 GCA_035998385.1 Dyadobacter sp.
AAGACACAACTCCCCCTACCCCTAATACAGTTAACACGCCGAGTTCAACTCCTTTTAACACCCCGAATTCGACTCCTATAATGAGACCAGTCCCTGTACAAGATGGCTCCCAGGTGTCGTCAGCCTTCGCCCTAGTGAACAGCGCAGTATTTATTATTTTCGTGTACGGATTTTTTTAGTACTTGTTGAAACATGATTAATCTGTTCAACGGTCGGGGACAATTAAAAGAACACAGTTCCGCAAACATTGTTTGATGTATTGAAATTATTTGAAAAGTCAAGAAATTTAGAAGCTTCGCGCATTAGGTACCAAGGACATTCCATAAGTAAAACAGTCCGTCTCACACTTCTTCGATTTGGGGCTGAAGTTTTTCCAGTTCCTCTTCAATGCGGAAACGGTATAATTTTTTATGATGCAACGTCCTCCATGGAGAGGTAAAGGTCGAATAGCCTCTTTCAATTTGACTTAATTTGCTGTAATAACCAGAAAATTCTTGATGAACAAAACTTATACATAGCAATTTACAGCCAAGTTGTTTAATTCTTGTTTTAGTTTGGATCCAAGAATTTGCTTCCGGGTAATGAAGCTAAGCAAGCACTGAAAAACCAAGCGATCCATTTGTCAATATCGCGGTTGTTCACTGCCGCACCAACCAATATTCTAAAAAAAAGAAAAGCATCATAGGTGTAGCGTTCCTGTATATACACTTGTCTTAAATATTACAGATCATTTCAGTCAATTAGATATACTGCTTTATTACAGCTACAAAAACTGCGCTATACTGCAGAAACACCGTAGCACTCAAACTCGTAAATTTCCAAGTTGTTATTGTTGCCTTTGCCGTAGAACCTAACTCTAGAAGTGACAATATTTTGGAGGGTAACCTCATGCCAACCAGCAGAGCTCGCAGAGCGGTATTCGAACGCATTCACCCACTGAGTGCCATCATGGTACATTGCCTTCCAACTTGCCAAGGAGTAAGTGCCGCTATCATCTTCGTAGACACGCATGCGGGTGAGAGTGAACGCAGAGCCAAAGTTGTATTCAATCCAATACTCAGCAGCACCGGAGCCGTGTGCTTCGGAGTTTATGTTGCCATCGTGAACAGTACTGTAAATCCATTCGCCAGAAGTATCCCAGCCTGCACTATGAGCAGAAAAAGTAGCTGAACTGATGAGATCAACTTCTTGGACCTGTGATACTCTAGTGATATGGATGAACATAATTTTGGCTCCATGTTGTTCATTCTGTCCAGGCCTGATGGTAAGGCGACCATCTGTAACTTCGACGGTAGCATCAAATTCATCAATGCCAGTTGCTGTGCCGGCAGTATCTTGTTGAAGAACATCTTCGATATACACATTGTTCGTATGACTAACGAACTGCGGATCTCCCATGGCCAAATGTACGGCGTAAGTACCATCAGCCACTAAGATTTCCCAAACACGGTTAACTCCAGTATTTTGCATATGATTGAAAGTGTCGTAACGATGATCCGAGTTAACATTCCTATCACGGTA
>DASYHR010000596.1:0-5025 GCA_035998385.1 Dyadobacter sp.
GGTCTAACGTGCCCAAGGCGCAGGACGACCGGTATACGAATCCCAAGAGTGCGGTATATGCCGGACCGAACGGCTGGTGGAATTTTGGGGAAGTCAGGGCGGAAGGAGCCTCAACTCCTTCACTTAAATTTGCTTACAAAGGCGGATTAAGTACCAACAGCGGAGTTTTCTCTCTCAATGAATCTGGTAAATTTCAGATTCTCAATGTGGATTTTGGTACAGAAGAGCCTGCACCGGGGACTTATCAACTTGCAAAGAAACCTGATTTGGCCGGCAAAAAAGTAGCTGTCTCTTTCTCAGATATGGCAAACAAAACCATTAAAAGTTGGTCAGGAGAAATTGGATCAGGAGCTGTTACAGTTACGAAATCCGGTGATTTCATTTATTTCAAAGCAAGAAACCTCGTACTCCAACCCAATGAGGTCTACAACAAAAATGAAAGTAAACAAAATCTCAAACTGGGATTTGAAGCGGCTTTGAAACCATAATTCTGTGCATTATTTCTCATTTTGTCCAAATGGAAAGAGAGCTGATGGTGTATGAGCCTGATCCATCAGTTCTCCCAGCTTTTTCGCTTGTTCAGGATGCTGACCTGCCAAATCCGTTTTTTCGGAAGGATCTTTGGATAGGTTATATAACTCCACTTGTGCTCCGGGGTTATCTGCTGCTTTTAACCGCATAGCTTTCCAATTGCCTTGCCGCACTGCCTGCCGTCCTCCCTGCTCATGAAATTCCCAATACAGATAATCGTGCTGTTCTTGTTTTCCTTTACCAGTCAGTGCAGGAACGATAGAAATTCCATCTACTTGCGTCGTTAATTTGGCTTCAGCCAGTTGGGCAAAAGTGGGAAGCAAATCCCAGAATGCACCTACATGCGCATTGGTTTTGTCCGAGCCGACAACCCCAGGCCACCGTGCTACAAACGGCTCACGAATTCCGCCTTCGTATAAATCCCGCTTTACTCCCCGGAATCTACCCGCGCTTTGAAAGAATGCCGGATCTGCACCGCCTTCGACATGAGGCCCGTTATCACTCGTAAAAATCACTAGTGTATTTTCATCCAGCCCCTTTTCTTTCAACTTAGCCATCACCTGACCTACATATAAATCTAGCCTGGCTACCATCGCTGCAAATGCCGCATGCGGATACTCCTGCGAGGCATAGCCACCTTCTTTTGCATCAACACCATAGTCCGCCCCTTTGTATGGCTTTTCAGCAAACTTCCCTTTGTAGTATTGAAAAATACTATCCTCCGGCACCAGCAATTCTGCATGCGGAAGTATATAAGGAAGGAACAGGAAGAAAGGTTTGTCATTACCCTGCGCATCCATAAATTCAAGAGCCTGTTTCTGAATCAGATCAGGTGCGTACTCTTTGTGATAGCGCAAATTTTGATTTGTTTCCAGAACAACCTTTTTATCGTTATTCCATAAGTGATTCGGATAATATCTGTGCGCTAAAGATTGACAGTTGTAACCATAAAACTGATCAAAACCCTGCTTATTGGGATCTCCTTCCGAGCCAACCGGACCGAGCCCCCATTTGCCGAATGCACCAGTCGTATATCCCGCTTTTTTCAAAACCTCAGCTATTGTCGTTACTGAATCTGCAATCGGTTGCTGGCCTTCCGGCTCCACACCTTTATTGCCGCGGATGAAAGTATGCCCCGTATGCTGGCCCGTCAGCAGCGATGATCGTGAAGGAGCACAAACGCTCGTGCCTGCGTAAAACTGGCTGAATTTTGTACCCTCCTTGGCAAGTCTGTCAATATTGGGAGTTCGGATCAGCTTTTGTCCATTGAAACCTACATCTCCATAACCCAGGTCATCGGCCAGGATCAGTACGATATTGGGGCGTTTTGCCTGCCTCTTCTGCGCGTAGGTTGTGAACCCAAATAAACCGATGAATAACAGGGTGAGAGACAGATACTTTTTCATACACATATAACCAGTGAAGATTTAACAAGTCGAATTGATACATCAGAAACAATTATGTCCTTCATTTCTACCTCACAAAAGCAGTCAAATTGATTTAATCAGGAAGTTGTCGATCTCATGGCGCGACCATGTGGAACGGAAACCGAAATAGCCTTCCCGGAGTGGTGCCGGATCTTTGTAATTAAAAAACTTTTTCCCATCAACCCAAAAACTGGTTTCTCCGTTTTGAACAATGATCCTGATCCTGTAAGTATGATTCGGCTTCAGTAAATATTCCTGGGCTGTGTACTCCTGTAAAAGCTTTCTATCTCCTTTCCCATCATATTTCCTGAAGCGCGTAGTTGTGTTGGTATTCCCTCCCATTCCTACATAATAGAGACTAAGTGAATCATATTCTTCAAACTTCCCGGTTCTGGTAAAAAGCGAAGTATTTGCAGGATACGTAGCCATCCAGAACTGATTCAAATCAGAAAGCCGGTCGTTTTTGCCTCCGGCTACCACCACTTTCCAATCATATTCTATTTTAAAATTCCCACTTAACTTTTGATTAAGCCACACCGTTACACCGCCAGGAGAATCAATGACCAGTTTTCCACTTTTCGTACCCACATATCCGGGTTCCGCCATTTCGGTTTTCCAATGATTTGTATTGAGGGTCTGGCTAAATTGATCTTCGAAAACAGTCTTTTGCGGGGCCTGCGGGTAAGCATGACCGCTCATCAGGATCAGACAAAAAAGTGAAAGATGAAAAGGTTTGAAACAAGAAGTAAACAAATGAAGTACCATGAATATGGAATGTAGTCTTGAAGCAATGTCGCTAAAATATAGCTTCAGCGCTAAATTTCTTCTGATTTGCTGCGGATTTTACCTAAACTTAGCACCAAAAATCAAGGTCCGGGAATGATCGGTCGCGGCCGACCTATATCTGCGACAGTTAGTAAAACCATTTACATTTGTACTTATCTGACAGGGATGATGTCAGATAATCTTAATTTTTTTAGTGAGAGCGAATGGAAAACGAGAATACGTATTCTGGTGTAAAGGAAATAGCCCGCCGGGCAAAAGTCTCAATAGCGACTGTGGACAGGGTGCTGCACAACCGGACCGGCGTTTCTGAAAAAACGAAAAAGAGAATTAATGAAATCGTTAAAGAACTGGATTACCAACCTAATATTCTGGCCAGCAGACTGGCTTCTAAAAAGGTAATCAGTATCGGCATATTAATCCCGAGCATATCCGACGAAACTGATTTCTGGGACGCACCGCTGCGCGGCATTCGCAAGGCAGAAAGCGAAATCCGGCAATATGGTATTCAGGTACATACATTTCTGTTCGATCTTAACAACAAAAAATCTTTTCAGGAGCAATCCGACCTGTTGCTAAAAACAGGTGTCAGCGGTGTACTTGTTGCGCCGTCTTTTATTGAAGAAGCAACCTTACTTGCACAGGAATGTAAGAAGCTTAAAATTCCTGTCATTTGTATTGATAGCAATTTGCCCGATACCGACACGCTTTCCTACATCGGCCCACATCTGTCTCAAAGTGGATACGTAGGCGCCAAACTTTTGACGTACAGACTCAAGACGGACCGTAAAATTCTGTTTGTAAACATATCACCGAAAAAAGAAAGTTACAATTATGTCCGGATTGAAGAAGGATTCCGCTCCTATTTCAAGGATCACAACCAGGTGAACGACATTGTGCGGCTTGACGTACGGGAAACAGACTATCAATCAGTTTCCAGAGCGCTGCTACAAACCTTCATGGAGAATCCGGAAATCGGAGCCATTTTCGTAACCAATTCCCGGGTATTCACCATTGCAAGGTATCTGCAGGAAAAGGACCTGACCGACATCGGATTGGTTGGCTACGACTTTATCAAAGAAAATGTAACCTTTCTGCAGAATGGAATTATTGATTTCCTGATTTGTCATAAACCCGAAGATCAGGGCTATCGGGGCGTAATGTCACTTTATCAAAATCTGGTACTTGGCAGCCCGGTTGAGAAGGTCCACTTTATGCCTATTGATATTGTAACGAAAGAAAATGAAGCATTTTATCAGAACTAGATTTAAGCTTTAGCCAGCCACTTATCAGCATAATTTGACGACGTTTCATCCGTAACAGTTATAAATATTTTTCAAAAGTTTACATATTCAAAAGATATTTAATAAATTCACGGGTACGTACCCGAACATTGTGTTCGTTACTGACTATTCCTAAATCCTATAATTACATTTTGTAATGCGCACCTTTTCCAGAAGAAAATTCGTTCGTGTGGCAATGGCTGGCAGTGCATCACTGGCTATGATTGATGCACTGCCCCTAAGGGCCAATCAGCTGACTGGCAAAAGAGTTGGAATCATCGGACTTGATACCTCTCACAGTGTTGCATTTACGAAAGTGCTGAACGCAGCCCAAGCCAACCCGGCTTACGACGGATATAAAGTGGTTGCAGCCTATCCCTATGGCAGTAAGGACATCGTATCAAGCACCAAAAGAATTCCTGAGTACACTGAAGAAGTGAAAAAGCTGGGTGTAGAAATCACTGATTCTATTCAGCAATTACTGGCCAAATCGGATGTGATTTTGCTTGAAACGAACGACGGCCGGCGACATCTGGAACAGGTTACCGAAGTGTTGAAGGCTGGCAAACGTGTATTTATTGACAAGCCGGTGGCAGGTACACTGGCAGAAGTGATCGCTATTTACAAAACTGCAGAAAAATACAACATCCCGATTTTCTCCGCTTCTTCACTTCGCTATATCACAGGAATTGAAGGTATTGACAAAACGAAGATACTCGGTGCAGACACCTTCAGCCCGGCAGTTTTGGAAAAAACTCACCCCGACCTTTTCTGGTATGGCATACACGGCGTAGAGACCTTATATACTGTGATGGGAACCGGTTGTAAGACCGTCACGAGAGTAAGTACGCCCAATACGGACATCGTGGTGGGCACCTGGGAAGATGGGCGCACCGGTACATTCAGAGGAACACGAACCGGCAAACATGATTATGGAGGTACTGTCTTTATGGAAACCGGAAATAAGACTTTAGGCCCATACAACGGTTATGAGCCACTTT
>DASYHR010000605.1:0-1970 GCA_035998385.1 Dyadobacter sp.
AGGTTTCGCCGATCAGTTCCTTTACATTGCTATATTTCCATTCCTCATTTCTGGTTGTAGGGAAACCCAGCTCCTCAAAACGATGAATTGCAGCACGTTTTTTCTGGTGAAAAGCCGAGCCTGCTTCTCCGTTCATCAGCAATTCCCGAACCTGAAAATCGGCTAATAATTTTGTTTTTAAATCTATTGTTTCGGTACTCATTCCGTAATAAAGTAATTGGTATAGGATTGGTATTCAGAGCGATTCCAGGCAACTGCCGGAATCTGATCAGCCTATTTCTTCTACTTCCGCCTTAATCCAATCGTAACCTTTTTCTTCCAATTCCAAAGCCAGTTCTTTCGGACCTGACTTCACGATGCGGCCTTTGTAGAGTACGTGAACAAAATCAGGAACGATGTAGTCAAGCAAACGCTGGTAGTGCGTTACCACGATAGCCGAACGATCCGGAGAACGCAAAGAGTTTACCCCTTCTGCTACAATACGAAGCGCATCGATATCCAATCCTGAGTCTGTTTCATCCAAAATAGCCAACCTGGGTTCAAGCACTGCCATTTGGAAAATTTCATTACGTTTTTTCTCACCACCGGAAAATCCTTCATTCAAAGCACGCTTTAAAAGAGAATCATTCATGCTCACCAATTTCGCTTTCTCGCGAACCATTTTCAAAAACTGTGCAGCATCCAACGGATTTTCTCCCTTGTATTTGCGGATCTCATTTACGGCAGTTTTAAGGAAATTGATCGTGGTCACACCCGGGATTTCAACAGGGTATTGGAAAGCAAGGAAAATTCCTTCTGCAGCTCTTTCCTCAGCAGCAAGCTCCAGCAAATCTTTTCCGTCAAACGTTACACTTCCTCCGGTCACCTCGTAGTCTTCTCTACCTGAAAGAACCGAAGCCAATGTACTCTTTCCTGATCCGTTGGGGCCCATGATCGCATGAACTTCACCCGGCTTCACTTCCAGATTAATTCCTTTTAATATTTCTTTGCCTTCAATCGAAGCGCGTAATTCATTAATAGAGAGCATAATTAATTTATACTTTAATATGTAGTCCGTGGTATTTTACCGCAAAAGTAGTAAGGAATGACGGTATATGAAAATCGCCGGCGGACGGTTGATCTGAATACTATACTTTCTACAACCTTTTTCATATTATCCCCGTTCCTTTTCCCGCCGAAATTTGACAGGGAATTGGTCAGCTGCCCTGGTGTCAATACTGTAAATTTCAATAATAGCTTTTACTTTGCGGCATGAGCATTCCTCAGCATACAATTATGAAAGCGACACAATCTCAATCTTCAAAAATACATGTAGCCACAGAAACCGCTACTTTAAAACGATTACTGGTTCATAGTCCCGACCGCGGTTTGGGCAAGGTAGTTCCTTCCAAAGCACAGGACTGGCTTTTTGAAGATATCGTGCATCTGGACACGATGCGAAGAAGTGAATATGATTATTATATCAAACTACTGCTTTACTTTCTCGACCCAGCCAAAATCAAAGGTAAGCTCAATGAAATAGATGCTGACAAATCCAGAGCGTTTTATATTCCCGGCACCGATGCCTATTTCAATTCGGATAAGGTCATTGACATTCAACAATTACTGGGCGAGATTCTCAAAAACGAATCAGTAAGAGTAAAGTTGACAGCTGCTATATGCGGCATTGAAAAATGTACCTATCAAACACAACGGGAGCTGGATGCAGTAGATCCGCACGAGCTCGCTAAAATTTTCATTTCGGGATCGTATGCGAATGACAGAATGTTGTTCGCCCCGCTTCCTAATCTGATTTTTATGCGGGATATTGGCATTGTGATCAATGACCATATCCTGCTCAACAAACCTGCTAAAAGCGCGCGTACCAGAGAATCCATTCTGGCTCAGTTCGTTTTTTTCTACCATCCTGTATTTGCTCACATCCGGGAAAAAATTCTGGAAATACCCGATAACGAAAGACACTTTTTGCT
>DASYHR010000614.1:0-2128 GCA_035998385.1 Dyadobacter sp.
AGTACCTTTTCTTGCTCTGCTTTGGAAGTTTTACCTTTTACTGCTGCAATCATCACATTTTTAGGCGTGTGCGCATCAGAGATAAACTGGAATACTTTGGTTTTATATCCGAAATATTCGAGTAGTAATGCTCTGATTCCATCTGTCACCATTTCTGCCTGGCGTTCCATGAATATGCCGTGTCTGGTCAGGAAATCCACATCGTTTATTGCTTTATGCTTTTCCATCTCTCTGCGTATCTGTTTATGACAGCAGGGAGCGACCACAATCAAATCTGCATTGGCTGTAATGCCCTTACTGATCGCGTCGTCGGTGGCGGTATCACAGGCGTGTAAGGCAATGAGCACGTCCATCTCAGGTACTGCATAATCTTCAATACTTCCCTGTACGAATGTCAGATTCTGAAATTGGGATTTTTGTGCGATATCATTACACAGACTAACCAGATCATCCCTGTACTCAACTCCCGTTACCTCCGCATTTCTGTTAGTTACATTGATAAGATAATCATACAATGCAAAGGTCAGGTAACCTTTGCCGGAACCCATGTCCACCACCTTTAGGGTTATGTTTTGTGGGAGTTCTTTAACGAGTGGGCTTAGAATATCAATATAGTGATTGATCTGCCGGTATTTATCCTGAGCGTTTTTGAAAACCTTCCCGTCCTTGTCCGTGATGTTAAGCTCGGTCAGATACTGCTTATCATGACTGGAAATTGGTCTGTTTTTAGCTTTGTCGTGTTCTGTAGCAGGAATCTCACTGGTAGATGGCGGAGATTGTTTCAAAAAGAACTCTCCTTTTTTATTGCTATCGAGCAGATAATCGCCGGAGGTGGTTAGCAGGCTACCAAATTTGAAACCGTCAGTCAACCTTTCCTTAAGAATCGTCAGACTTTCATCAAAATCGTAGTTTTTGACAATATCCCTCGTCTTATAACGGTAGGTAAAGCTGAGTTTATCCTCACGTTTTATCTGTACTTTTTTAACGTAAATATTTTTCAAACCGTCTTCACTTCCTTTATAATTCCCCAGGGACAGGCTCACAAAAGTTGATTCCTGTAATCCTGTTTGAATATGCCCGACGAATTGCGCTATGTGCTGTTGACTCATTGTAATGTTTTTGTTCTGTCCTCTGTAATCAGTGAAGACTGCTAACGGTTGATGATTGGTATCTCAATTTCGATTCTCGTACCTGATTCGGAATTTTCATTGATTTTTATTTTCCCGGAGAGGCTCTCTACACGGTTTTTAATGTTGAATAGGCCCATCCCGGCTTTGGACGACTTATCAAAACCACTGCCATTGTCAGTCACAATAAGGTGGATCGCCCTGGAGTGCTCATTCAAACTGATGTTCGCAGCGGTTGCTCCGGAATGTTTGATAATGTTATTGGCCAGTTCAAGAACAATGCTGTAAAGCTCGAATTCCGTTTTCGTGCCGTACCTTTTCTGGCCAACATTATGATCAAAAGTGAACGCAATACTTTTGTTGTCATTTAGTTTACTGCTTAGTCGTGCGAGAGCGACGATCAACCCCTGCTCTTCCAGCTCTGCCGGTAAAAGGTTGTGAGACAGACTTCGTACTTCTTTGTAAGCAGCGTTCACCATTTCATGCACACGATTGTAAATCTTCTGATCATTCTCCGGAAGCGACTTTTTATCGATACCGAACATATACCAGTTTAATGATGCCAAAGTCCCACCTAAATGATCGTGTAATTCAGCAGCAACACGCTTGCGTTCAAGCGCCTGACCCTGCGCCATCGCTTCCTGAATTTCAGCGTTTTTCCTTCTCAGTTTTTTGTTATTATACCACAAAAATGCGGCGAAGCCAATGATCAGGCATGTAAGACCAATCAGGAAACGCTGTACCTGCTCTTGTTGTTCAATAATCCTCTTTTGGATAGCAGAATCCATTTGCTGGTTTTCATACATCAACTGGTACATCGTGTACTGGCGTTGGATATATTCGTCATGAATCTGACGCCTTACGAAATAGGCATTTTCGCTGTAAAAGATGGCCTCATCCAGCATTTTCTTCTCTTTGTACGCGCGTCCGAGTGTTTGGTGTGCCCAGTTGGTTTGCTGCGTGGTGTGGTACTGCCGTGAATACCGAAGTGCTTTCTGGCA
>DASYHR010000617.1:0-2853 GCA_035998385.1 Dyadobacter sp.
CAGTATCTGATCCTTTTTCGCAGGTGTACTGAACGTAACCCCGTCTGCAAACTGAAGCACTGTGTTCGCCCTGTTCACCATCCTGTATAGGCCACTCCATATTGTTTTGAACCCGGTAGATGTCGAATTCCAGGTGTACTGATCAAGCTCAGTCCGCCAGGCTTCTCCGGAGCTGTTGGGCCAGGACGATTCCCCCGGATATTCCGCGGCAAGCCAGACCTGTCTTCCCCAGCAATCACCGCTGTGCATGGCATTGTAAACAGCTGTCAGCCCGGCCTGTATATCTGCTTCGGATTTATAAAAATTAATTGGCGTAAGTGTATCGTATACTTTCTCTTCCAGAAAACCTTCGTGACAGCCAAGAAGGCTAGTTGCAAAGACCGCGGAACTAATCCATGTTTTGAGATTCTTTTTCATCTTCTTCGAGTTTAATATCAATTACTTCAGATCAAAAACCAACATTTACACCCACCATAAAGGTACGGGCGGCAGGGTAGGCGTTGTAGTCCACACCAAGTTGAAGGTTGCTGTTTCCGGGTGAGTTTACCTCCGGGTCAAATCCCGAATATTTTGTTAAAGTCAACAGGTTCAGACCAGACACATATACACGGCAGGACTTGATTCCTTTGGTCGGCGTGAAGGTGTATCCCAATGTTGCAGTTTTTACGCGCAGGAACGACCCGTCTTCGATCAGCCACGACGATTGCAAAAGCAAAGGATCAACAGTGGTACGGGCGCGTGGAATGTCGGTATCGGTGTTGGTTGGTGTCCAGCGATCCAATATTTCCCTACGCTGATTTCCCCATGGTCCGGATACGTTACTCTCGGCTCTCTGCACGTTCAGAATGTCGTTGCCATACGTTCCCTGCATATATACTGCCAGATCAAATCCTTTGTATGAAAAGTTATTTGACCAGCCGAAAATGAAGTCAGGATTTGGATCCCCCACAATCATACGGTCTTCTGCCAGATTGATCGTACCGTTCCCGTTGCGATCAACGAAACGGGCATCACCAAGTCTCGTAGTGCTGTTCGATCGAGGGCCCTGATCAAGTTGCTGCTGATCCTGGAATACGCCGTCGTATTGCAGCAGATTCCAAACACCAACTGGCAGACCCGGCGCAAGCCAGCTACCATTGATTTTTAAGTGTCCTGATATCTCATTTTGCGTGGTAGGCGTGTAACCTGGAATAGCCAGAACCTTGTTACGGTTCATCGACCAGTTCAGTTGGGTATTCCATTTAAAATCTTTGTCGAATACAGCACCGCCCAGGCTCAACTCAAGTCCTTTGTTCTCCAGACTTCCAACGTTTCTGAAAATGGATCCAAAGCCGGATGTAAGCGGAACGCTGATATTCCAAAGTAAATCAGTCGTTTTCTTGTAGTAGTAATCAGCCACGAAGTTCAGGCGGTTGCCAAACAGATCCAGATCAATGCCAAAGTCAGTTGTAGCCGTAGTTTCCCAGCGTAAGTCAGGATTGGCGATGTTATTAGGTGCCAGACCCGAAACCAGAGCCCCGTTCAGATCGTAATTAAATACGTTCAGACGTGCCAGGGAACGATAATTTTCAATGTTCTGGTTACCGGTCTTGCCATAACTGGCGCGTATTTTCAAATTACTGATTGCATCGATATTACGGATAAACGCTTCTTCCGAGATTTTATAACCTACGGCAACTGAAGGGAAAAATGCCCATTTGTTATTCGCTCCGAATTTCGAACTTCCATCTGAGCGACCGGTGAGTGAGATTAGATATTTGTTGTCAAAGGTATAGTTGACCCTTCCCAGATAGGAAACCAGCTGACTTTGATTTTTCCATGAAACTGGTGGTGCAAATACCGCTCCTGCGCCCAGGTTATCAGCCTCATACAAATCCGTCAGGAAGTTGCTGGATGATGTTCCGAACTGCTGATCACGATCCATTTGCCAGGTGTAACCCGCCACAACATTGATGGAATGTTTGTTGATCAGCTTGTTGTAGGTTAGGATATTTTCATTCAGATATGAATTTGATCTACGGTTTGCCTGTGTCGCACGACCGTTGGCATTAAAGCCATTCACAGTCTGGCGAGGCTCGTACATTTCACGGTTGGCGTTGGACATATCTGTCCCGAAAGAAACTCTCAGAGACAGGTCACTGATGATATTCCAGTTCAGTGCCATCGTTCCCATGATCCGGTCTATGTTCTGAAAGTCTTTGTTAAAATTGACAATGGGCACAGGATTGTGCACCGTGGATCCGCCGGGAGTAGGGTTGAGGCGAGTGTAGGAACCGTCCTGCTGAAAAATGGGAACAGTGGGTGGCATGATCAACGCCGCATTCACTGTATTGGCGTTACCACCGCCATCGCCTTCTGACCGTCCGTTGTTTCCCCATACTTTGCTGGTTGTCAGGTTCGTAGTGAGCATCAGGTTTTTCGCAAGTTTTGTATCGATGTTCGCCCTCAGAGAAGCCCTCTTAAAATCTGAGCCTTTCAATACTCCTTTCTGATCGAAATAACTTCCTGAAACAGCGATTTTGGTAATGTCATTACCACCGGAAACATTAATCGAATGGTTCTGAATTGCAGCCGATCTGAATACTTCGTCCTGATAGTCCACGCCTTCACCCATCGTTGCAGGATCCGGGAAGTTATATAAGTCATTCGGATTAGGATAAACCGGGGTTGTAACACCATCATTCGCACGAGCTTCATTTACCAGTGCAGCGAATTCTCTGGCGTTCATCATGTCCAGTTTTTTGATCACTTTCTGCACGCCATAATACCCGTCATAGGATACCGAAGTTTTTCCTGATTTGCCGCGTTTCGTGGTTACAAGTACAACTCCATTCGCCCCGCGTGAGCCATAAA
>DASYHR010001078.1:0-11353 GCA_035998385.1 Dyadobacter sp.
ATAGAACACTTTTTTGTCTTTCGGATCCTGTACCAATGCAGACCCAAATCCACCGTTGTACACTTTCACGCCATTGGCGTCCGTCAAAATTGCCGGATTGGAAGCTTCCGCTTTTTCAGGATAACCGCCGGAAATTTCATGGTCGGTACAGCTGATCACTGCTGCCGCCATCAGAGCAGTAGCGCCTAGTAATAAATTGTATTTCATAGAGAAGTCGTTGAAAATTTTGACAAAACTACATAGGTGTATTTTTCCAAAAAGTTAACCTTTGATTACCTGCATGAAGAAAATGTTAATTATTTTCTCAGACGAATCAACAAGGGTTTTTAACGACAGCGTGGTGGATAACATAGATTCACTCCGTAACAGGACAGCCTACTTCCCAAATATGCCCGAACGGATCCTGTAGCTTGCCAATTTCCCAGAACTCTTCCACATTAACCTGACAAATTTCCTTCGCTCCCAACTCCAGTGCCCTGGCAAATACTGCTTTGGGGTTGGCTATGGTCAGCACCAGCCGTACGGGAGACCCGCCTATTGTTATGGGACTGAAATTGTTATATTCGGATTCTTCGTCTCCGATCCAGAACTCCGATTTTCCCAATCTGATTTTCGCCATCGTCCTGTTTTGATCTGTATACTTTGTTTCAATTTTTGCATCAAAAGCATATACATAAAAGTCTGCGGCGATTGCGGCGTTATTGACAACGAGAAAAGGGTGAACTTTAATTTCTGTTTCCATATCTACATTTCGAAAGTGTGATTCGCTTTTTGTTTGAAGTGGGATTGAAAGTGTATTTAACCAAATCTTAATACAGAAAAATGAAATACAATGTGCGATTTATCTAATTTTCGATTTGATTGAACTACATGAATATGGAAAATACAGATAGCTACGTCGACAATATTGCCCAAATGTCGGTCATCAAAGCAAAGGCGGCCTATTTTTGTCCCGAGCATCCAGCAGTCATTATCAGTACCGGTAATACCGACGCAAAACTGCGGGCACATTCTGTGGCACAGAATACCTTACAATTCAATGATAAACAATTCCTTAACGACAGTATGGCTCAGGCCGTAACCCGCCAGCTTGAACTGGCACACCCTGTCTGCCCTTATTGCAATTCTGTAGAACACAAGTGAGATCTACATGTGAAATACGTTAAACTTATGGCCGTCAGGGTCTGCGAAAACGCAGCCGTAGTAACCTGGTCCGAATGCTTCCGGCTGTGAAACCACGAGCCCGCCGGCACGGGTTACTTCCTCCGCCCAGGTATGAACATCTTCCTGAGAGTCGGCGGATAGTGTAAAAACAATTTCATTCGCTGTTTCAGGATCAGTCAGAATGACCTTCACATTCGTTTCCAAAATTTCTTTGAGAAAGAAATGAATGACAAAGTCGTCATCACCAAACAGAAAACTTGTAAGTTGATCGGACGCCCCATTGGGTTTGAAGCCCAGTTGTGTGTAGAATTCAGTAGTACGATCCAAATCCTTCACACCAAAATTAGCCCAGATTCTTGTTGCTTTCATAAATGAGAAATTTGAAGTTCAGAAAAGTATTTTCACAGAGTGTAAAGGGAGGGATTCATGGCATTATGTTGAGAAGCATTCTTGCCAACTGTCAATTTAGTCGTTCAGAGAATTGATTCCCTGATCCGAAAGTCGTTTGAGATTGTCCTTCATAGCTTGTACCTGTTCGGCGGCGTGTCCCTGCCAGGTACTTACCTCTCCCACTATCCTGAATGGATGTGCCGACCGATATGATTTCGTTGGGTTGCCCGGAAACTTTTTATCTGTCAGATCCGGATCATCTTCAATAGCACCTGTCGGTTCTACGAGGTAAATCCTCTCTTTACCTTTTCCCCGGGCAAGTTCAGCACCCCATATGGCAGCGTCCAAAGTAGCGCTCAGAAATATGAACCTGGCGTTTTTTCTCTGTCCGTAATTTGAATCGAAACCTGGCCTGATCAGGTCACCAATTTGCAAATCCCCTTTTGTTCCATGAAAATAGGTTTGCGCAAAAGGTGTAGGTATGCTTTGGGCGGCATCGGACTGTATCTCCTGCTTGTTCATCTTTGTATTTTTCTTTGTCAAAAGTCAGTTTAAAACGAAATATACCTGATCAATTAGCAGGCTCAAAATATAACAAATCTTAAAATTCTGAAGGTGTCAAACTGGCACGATATTTATCTCCAAGCCGTGCAAATTTTATTTTAATTCAAACTTCAACAAAGATTATGAAAACGAAAAGCGCTAAAACCACCGCGAAGAAAAAAATTACTGAACAAGATGGAGACAAGCTCAAAGAGCTGTTTGTTGACGGACTAAAAGACATATACTGGGCAGAGAAAAATCTGGCAAAAGCGCTGGTGAAAATGTCCAAGAATGCCACTTCGGATGAACTGAAAGAGGCTTTCGACTTACACAAAACACAGACCGATGAGCATGTAGCCACAGTTGAAAAGGTTTTTGAGATCATTGGAGAAAAAGCACAAGCGAAGAAATGTGCTGCTATGGAAGGGCTGATCGAAGAGGCCAATGAAATCATTGAAAGCACTGAGAAAGGAACAATGGTCCGTGATTGTGGCTTAATTATGGCTGCCCAAAAGGTTGAACACTACGAAATAGCATCTTACGGCACGCTGCGCAACATTGCCAGAACGCTGGGACACGAGGATGTTGCAGACCTGTTGCAACAAACACTTGACCAGGAAGGAGAAACGGATCACTTGCTGACGGAGCTAGCAGAAACATATGTAAATGAGAAAGCGGGAGACGAATAGGTAAATTCCGAAACATGAATCAGAGCCGGTAATTGTTACAGTTACCGGCTCTTTCAGTCTATAAATGGCTGCTTATCTGAGATCAGGAGTTTGAATATACACACTCTGAAAAACTTGTTAACGGTATTAAAATCCACACTTATGCTGATTCCGGTCTGGATTTATGTTTACCCCGGATGTCGCTCATCAAAATAAATCCGGTATGAAGAACATAACAGACTCCTCTCACAGAGAAGGCAAAGTCGCAGAAGCTATTGAAGAGCAAACCGCGAAACTGCCGTCGGATATTTTTCTATGGGCATCAATGGGAGCCATGGGAGCTTCCCTGGCATTCAAGATCATGTGACGCAAACATACCGCTTTATTTATAAGGCAATGGGCGTCGCCATTTTTGCTACTCGGGATCTATAACAAGATCGTAAAAACACAGGGGCACGATCAGGAACACAACTAAGAGAAATTACTTCTGCACTGACAGGTTTTAGCCTGGTACAGTTTTCGTCTGCTATCCATTATTGCATTTTTGTGGATAGCAGACGTTTTCATGTCATAGTTTGTGAGAATATCTTCAATTTACTTTCCATGATGATGCCATTGTTGGTATTTAATAGAGAATAAACGCTGTATGAGTAAAGAAATATTTTTGGTGGATGATGACCCAGATTTTCAATTTATTTTTTTTAAACTTCTTAAAACGCTCAGAAAACAATATCCTGTGAAGTTTTTTGAGAGTCCGAAAGCGCTGTATAACCATCTGAAGGTACTTCAGGCAAGAGATGAAGCGAGCCTGCCCGCATTGATCATTCTGGATCTCAATATGCCTGAAATGAACGGCGTGCAGTTGTTGAAAACCATCAAAAATTCACGCTCTCTCCCGGGCGAGAAAATACAACAGACACCCATCCTCGTGCTAAGCGGCGATATCACCAATGAAGGAGTTCAGCGATGTTATGAAGCGGGTGCTGATGCAGTTTTACACAAACAACCTGACTTACATCTGATGAAAGCAACTTTGCAATCTGCCTGTGATTTTTGGCTGGAAAGGGAGTATATTGTTTCTACGATTATTTGAAGAGGGGATCAATGAGAGCACTAACGACCAAAGTTTCACTTAATCCCCTTCCTTTGCTTGTACTTTTGAAAACGCTCGTTGTACCCTTTCAACTCCGCGCCTTTGAATTTCTTCTCCAACTCTTCCGGTAATGTCAGTCGCTCCTTCATTTTCAGCGAGCCGGACAACTCAATTAGCATATTCGAACCTCGTTTATCTTTCAACAGATCAAATGCGTCATATACGTCACCATTGACCGTATACGCTTTGAATGACAATTTTGTCTCATCCACATTCAGTACCTGATATAACTGAGTATTGGATGCGGCGCGATCCATCCAGTCCTCCAGCCCCAGTTCGTACATTTTCGGACCACTCACAGACACCACATAAATCGGTCCGTCAGGCTTTTTGCGCGACTGTCCTGATGGCATGTTAATTCCCCGGGCATAAGTATGATCATGCCCCTGAAGAACCATGTCCACATGATGTTTTTTGTAAAGAGGCTCCATACGATCCCGCCATTTGCTATTATCCCGTCCTGCGGCTGTAGAATAGATCGGATGGTGATGAATCACAATTGTCCAGCGGTTAGGGTTCTGCGCCAGTATATCTTCAAGCCATTTTGCTTGTTTCTCCAATGTTGCTTCGTCACCGATGGCTTCCTGCGAGTTGAGCGAAATGAACCTTACCCCCTGATAGTCGGTGTAATAGGTAGTCTCAATCAAACCTTCCGGCCCGTTTTCGGGAAGGGCAAATTGCGGGCGCCAGTGATGCGATAATTTGCCTTTATTTTGTTCGTCTCTGAAATATTCGTGGTTACCCGGCGAAGCAAGACTTGGAATCATACCGTTGATCCAGCCACCCGCTTCAAACCATTCACCCCATTCGTAGTCGTTATTAGCGCGGTTGATCAGATCTCCCGCATGTATAATCAAATTCGCCTTCGGCAAAGTAGAATAAGCACCTCTTACCGCTCTTGACCATAAAGACAGCACGTCATTCTGAGCATCTCCAAAGTACAGAAAGCGTACCGGCTCGTTGGTGGCTGCAGCTGTTTTAAAATGAAACCATTCGCTCCAATGCGTCCCGTCTCCTACTCTGTAGGCATATTGCGTGGCAGGCTTAAGATCTTTGAAATCTACTTCATGGTAGATTACCGTTTTATCTTCTATCTCTACACGTTGAGATTTTGCTTCAACAACACGGGCAGTTTTCTGAAAATCAGGTGAGGGATCAGCCTCGTTAATAGCCGCGACTGCCTTCGCAACGGTAGAATCGGTACGCCAGTTTACAGCCTGTGAAGTATGCGGATCTCCTTTGTAACCCAGAATAATCCGGTCAGGAAATTTTGAAGCAGGATAAGATTTATGTACCTGGCCATAAGATGGTGCGGAAGCCAGTATGCCCGAGAGCAGCAGAATACCTGGGAGAGTGAGTAGAGATCGCATAGCATAAAGGGAATGAAAAGGCAATGTTACAGGCTTTGCGCGTGATTTTCAGCGGCATGTATGTTATTAAAATGTGAAATCAGCAATTTCATATTCAATTTTGAAACAGAGCACCCGATCGTATGGGGTTCATTCACGCTTGGTTGCTATTTTGTGTCTGTTATCAAATTGTTAATACAACCCAATTTGGTTTTCGGTCTATAACTTTGTGTCCTGATAAGCAGCGGGGTGATATAGGTGTCTGGATAATTTTATGTTGCCATCCGCTTCAGGAAAGGGTACTCCTCACACGTCGCCAAAGAAACTTCGTAAGAAATATGGTAGCAGATGCGCATCAGCGCCGGGCTTTTGAAACTCTTTATGACCAGTATTTCAAAAGGATTTTCCTTTTCGCCCGTAAGCACACGGGTGACGAGGACGAAGCCGCGGATCTGGCTCAGGAGGTATTTCTTAAATTATGGTTGAATCAGGATTCTTTTGCCAAACACATTTCTTCGGAAGCACAGCTTTTGACGATAGCAAGGCAACTGATTATTAATCGTTACAAAAAAGAACTGGTTCGCCAGAAAGCATATCAATCCTGGCATCAGGACAAATCCGATATTTCACTGTCTGATATCACCGACCAGTCGCTTCTTGAAGAGGAACTGCTCCAGCGTTACAAGGCAGCCCTGGATGAGTTGCCTCCCCGGCGGCGTGAAATATTTGAGAAAAGCCGGATTGAAGGACTCTCCTACGAACAGATCGCCAGAGATCTGTCTATATCCACCAGCACCGTGGAAAGCCAGATGGTGAAGGCACTGAGATTGATGCGTGGAAAACTGCTTCTGTTGCTTCTCACTTTTTTTTCTTAACAATTTGGTAACGCAAACAGAGTCAAGGTAAAAACCTTGTTTCCTGTATTACCTTATATAACACATCAGAATGATTACCCGGGAACTACTACAAAAACTAAGGGAAGGCACTTGTTCCAGGCAGGAGCTCGCCCTTATTCAGACCTATTTTGAAACCGATAAGCTTGATGAAATTCAGGCTATACTGGAGAAGGACTGGAAAGACACGGCTGACATACAAGATGTTTGCGATCCGTTGGTACCCGAAATTGCCAGGCATAACGTGTGGGCAAAACTGAGTAAAACTATATGTGAAAATGAAGAACCGGAAGTTGTAAGGCAGAAACTAACGTATAGTGGCTGGCATTTAGCGGCTGCATCTGTGGCCGTATTGTCATTTGCGATGTGGCTGTTGTGGTTTGTCAACCACGGAAAAAGCGAGCATGCATCTGGCAATCGGGTAGCTTCGGGCTGGGTGAATCAGTTTAATAACACGCAGGAGCCGATGCAGTTAAAATTACCTGATGGTAGCATGGTGAAGCTTGCTTCCGGCAGTGCGATACGGTACAAAGGCGGTTTTGAGGGAAATATCCGTAGCGTGAAACTGACAGGTGAAGCATTTTTCGATGTTGAAAAAGATGCTCTCAGGCCATTTTCAATTCAAACGACACTGATTAAGATCCAGGTATTAGGCACAAGCTTTCGTGTACGTGAGGCCGGCAATGTAGCGGAGGTAGACGTAAGGTCTGGAAAGGTTAAAGTAGAGTCAAATCGCTCTGGAAACAAGGTGTTTCTGGGACCTAATCAACGTGTGCTGGCAAGCCGGAGTGACGGAATGTTGAGAAAATCTATTGTCGCCCAACCTCAGATCACCAATTCCGTTGAAGCAAATAGCAAAATGGAATTTCATGATAAACCTGTTGCTGAAATATTTGCGCAACTGAGTACAGCCTATCAGATTGCTATTTTGTCTGATGAGGCAGTGTTGGAGAATTGTACAGTTACCGCCCGATTTACAGATCAGCAACTCTTTACGAGGTTAGATATGATCTGTTCAAGTATTGGTGCGACGTATACAGTTGAAGGAGGCAGTATCCGGATCCATGGCAAGGGATGCGGATACTGACATTTATATAAACCCATCTTTTAAAAACCGGTTGCCTATGTAAAAATTCCAACATTAAACAAAACAAAAAAAGCCACTGACGCTGGTACCGTCAATGGCTTTGGATCCGCATCATGTGGCAACATGCCCGCATTACGGGAGCGGAATCATTGTGTCCAACTTTCTCAGAAGAACAAACATTCAAATTTATGAAATTGAAACGACGAAACAGCACATTACTGTGGCGTGTCATGAAAATTACTTTTCCTCAGATAGCAATGATGCTTTGCCTGACGGGCATTGCTCAGGCGATCCCGTTGTCTGCCCAGGAGTTACTGGGCCGCAGGGTAAGCGTAAATGTAAATAAAGAGCCCATTCATGTCATATTGAAACAGCTGGAAAAAGCGGCTGATGTTCGCTTTGTATACAGCGCCAGGGTTATCAATGCCAGGCAAAAAGTGTCGCTCCATGTGCAAAATCAAAAGCTTTCTGCAGTGTTGGAAAATGTTTTTGAAAGTACAGACATTTCATGGGACATTGTGGGCGGACAAATTATTCTGAAAAGGAAACAGCCGGAAGCCAATGAACCGGAATTGTCCTCTCAAATGACTGAGATCAATGAACGAATGATATCCGGCACGGTGAACGATGCGGGAAATAAAGAAGCACTTCCAGGTGTAAATATTTTGGTTAAAGGAAGCACAAGAGGTACTACAACGGATGAAAACGGTAGTTTTAACGTCACTATCCCGGACGGTCCGGCAGTACTCACATTTTCCTTCGTGGGTTACCTGCCTCAGGATGTGAATATTGTGAACGACAGCAAAGTCAGCATCAGTCTCGTTCAGGATACAAAATCACTGGATGAGGTGGTTGTTACCGCTTTGGGTTTGCAACGTAAGACCAAAGCACTTGGCTATGCGGTTAGTGAAATTAAAGGAGATGAGTTGACAAAGGTTCCTCAGGACAACGTTGTAAACAGTATTACAGGTAAAGTTCCTGGCGTGAGGGTGATCAACACGACTCCCGATCTCAACAGCGATCCTTTAATCCTGATCCGTGGTTATACCTCGCTTTCCGGGAATAACTCTCCGCTTATCGTCGTGGACGGACTTCCAACAGGAACCGATGTGAGTGTGCTGTCGGATTTGAGCGCTGACAATATCGAAAGTGTGAACATCCTGAAAGGGCCAAGCGCTGCAGCTTTATACGGATCCCGTGCAGGGAGTGGTGTATTGCTGATCACAACGAAGTCGGGTAACAGTCAGAAAAAAGGTTTGGGTGTGAGTGTCAATTCTGCTTACACTGCCAGTGTCCCCTATCGCTTTGTTCCTTTGCAACAGCGTTTTGCGAATGGATCCAACGGGAATTTTGATCAATCAAGTAACCTCTGGTGGGGGCCGCAAATGGGAACCTCTGTTGCCAGATTCGGTACCAATGGTGAAGCCACTCCTTTGGAGGCACATCCTGATAACGTGAAGGATTTTGTGAATGTGGGTAACAGTTTTATCAATGATATCACAATTTCCAAAACTGATGAGAGATTAAGTTTTTCTCTTTCCTTATCGGATACCAGGGCTACGGGCGTGTATCCTGAAAGTAACCTGCGTAAAGATGCCCTCTCACTTTTCGCCTCGTATCAGTTTACCAAAAGACTGAATATTTCGGCCAACTTCAACTACCTCAACTCAGGTTCAAGCAATTTCAGGGGTTTATCCTATGATAATTATCCTTATGAAGATCTCTATTTTACGCCCAACTGGATCAGTATACATGATTTGAAAGACTACTGGACACAGCAGGATGTTCAGCAGAAAGTGTGGTCGAACGGCTTCAACAATCCCTGGTTTACGGTTAACGAAAATATCAATACCTTTAAAAAGGTACGCCCATATGGTAATATCAAACTGAATTGGAATATTACGGATGACCTGACGCTGATGACGCGCCTGGGTGGTTTCAATGAGTCGTACATTACTGACAACCGCTCTGCCAAATCTGAAAAAACGGTTCCCAACGGAGCGTATGCATTTTTATCCAGGAACTTTCAGGAAATCAATACAGACTTCTTGCTGAATTTTAAAAAGACCACTAGTATGTTTTCGGTAGATGCCTCGGCCGGAGGTAACCTGTTCTTTCAAAATAACAGTTTTTCAAATATAACGGGTCAGAATTACGTGTTGCCAGGTTTGTATACAGCGGCCAATATTGACCGATCCTCAGTCGGATACAGCGCTACGAAGGTCAATAAGCGGATCAACAGTTTGTATGGGATGGCTTCATTCGGATTTAAGGAGGCTATATTCGTTGAGTTGACAGGAAGAAATGACTGGTCGAGTACATTGCCTGTCAATAACCGCACCTACTTTTATCCGTCGGTTTCTGTGAGTGCAGTACTTTCGGACCTGATTCCGTTGCCATCTGCCATTTCTCTGTTAAAGTTGCGAGGGGGCTGGGCCAAAGTTGGTAAAGATACCGATCCTTACAGACTGGCTATGTCTTTGTCCAGGTCAACCTGGGGCAACAATACAACCTACTCACTGCCTTCGACTACCCCTACCAGTAACCTGATGCCGGAGAGTATCATTTCTTCGGAACTGGGCATGGATGTTTCTTTCTTCAAAAAGAGACTGGGATTGAACTTTACCTATTATGAAGTGGAGGACAAAAAACAGATTACCGGTATATCTGTCTCAGGATCTACAGGTTTTACTTCGGCGAATGTGAATGCAGGCATTGTGCAGAATAAAGGGCTTGAAATTTCGCTGCGCGCTGTACCCGTACAAACTAAAAACGTAACCTGGGATGCAACTTTCAACTTTACAAAAGAGAGAAGTAAGCTGACAGGTCTTCCCGAAGGCGTGAGCAATCACCAGTTCTGGTCGAGAAATAATATTTATAGTCAAACCGCCTTAGGTGGTAATGTCGGCGACCTATGGGGACCGGATGTCAAACGTGTTACAGAAGGGGAATATGCTGGCTGGCCCTTGTTGAATGCCAATGGCTTTGTACAGCAGGAAACTGCAAACATCAAGCTGGGCAATGTGATGCCCGATTTCACCCTGGGTTTTCAGACTAACCTGAACGTGAAAAGGTTCTCTATCTCAGCAAGTTTTGACTGGCGCAATGGAGGAGAGTATTATTCGGAAAGTATGAAAAGGCTTACCCGTGACGGAAGGCAGGACAGCTGGTACAAAGGGGATGGATCCGGTACTTTTACCGGCATTCTGAGCAACAACTCTTTTGATGGCGATCATGACAGACTTGCTGCTGAAATAAAAAGTAATCCTGACCGATACAATGCAAAGGATGGGCTGACGTATGTCGGCGGTCGTAATGCAGAACTGGGAGGATTTGAATATGGCGGAGCTGTCGCAAATGGTGCATTTTTCCCGGGTGTAATCGCGGGAACCAACGGAGAATATATTGAAAACTTCGGAGCTGCCGGAACCAAATATTTCAGAAGTGATCTGATTGCGGATCCGGGATCGGGCTATTGGAGCCGGGGCGTGCAAAGCTGGATATACGACGCTTCATTCATAAAACTCCGGGAGCTTTCCGTTGCCTATAAATTGCCTGAAAGTATCAGCCGGAAGATTGCATCCGGTGGAATATCGGTATCATGGTTTGTACGAAATCTGATGCTATGGACGAAGGCTAAAAACTACATTGACCCTGAATCTACTATGATGAACACCAACGATCAGTTTACGGCTTCAAGCAACTATCTGATCGGATTTGACAGGGCTTCATTCTATCCCTGGACGATGTCATCCGGTTTGAAATTGAATATCCAGTTCTAAAAAAATCCGACTATGTTATTTAAATATAAATTGATACTGGCAGTATGTACAAGCATGTTGCTGGCTGGGTGTGAAGATCTTACAGAAATCAATCAAAACCCCAATGCGCTGACGGACGATAAGGTGGATCCGGCTTATGTGCTTACCTCGGTGATTTCGGGCAGTGCAACTGAACTTGCTGAAATTGCTTTCTCAGGAAACGTAACCCAATGTGTGGTTCCTGCCGCGATGCAATACACCCAGCGTGATTTTCTGGAGTATTCCATCACCAATCAGTTCAATTGGGCTCCCCTTCCCTTTGACTACCGTGGTTTGTACCTTCCG
>DASYHR010000629.1:0-3603 GCA_035998385.1 Dyadobacter sp.
AAAAGCAAGCGGATCGGGAGCAACCGCGAGTTTCATATCTGCACCACCAAATCTGATATCTGAATTGACCCGATAAATACGATCAGCATTATCAAATGATCGGTCGAAGCTCAGCTCATCTACGATATACAATGTAATGAGCATACAACTGGCCAGTCCGAGTGACAATCCGAATATATTCAGAAAGGTGTAGAACTGGTTTTTGCGAAGATTCCGCCAGGCGATTGTTATATAATTTTTAAACATAGGTTTAATAGCTTTTAGCTGTGAGCTCTTAGCTTTGAGTCACAACAGTTGTAATTGGCCATAGTGACGTACTAGTGGCTTTGATTGATTTGTGTTATCGATTACCAGCTGTTAACTCCTGGTCGTTAGCGCTAAGGTTGCTTATTCCTAAGCGCAGCTCTAGCTAACAGTTAAATGCTAATAGCTATGAGCTATTTATTATTCACTCTTAAGCGACTTCACAGGATTCATTAAAGCCGCTTTGATACTTTGGAAGCTGATCGTTAACAGAGAAATTCCAATAGCAAGAGTACCGGCAAGAATAAATACCCACCATTTAATTTCTGTGTGATAGGCGAAATCCTGCAACCAATTGTGCATGCCGTACCACGCTATTGGCGACGCTATAAGGATGGCTATCAAAACCAGTTTAAGAAAATCCTGAGACAGCAAAGCAACAAGACTGCCTATTGAAGCTCCAAGCACTTTTCTCACGCCGATTTCTTTGGTACGCAATTCTGCCATGAACATGGAAAGTCCAAGCAAACCCAGACATGAGATGAAAATAGCAATACCTGCAAATATCCCGAACAGCAGCTGCTGCGTTTGCTCGGTAGCATAAAGCTTTCCAAAACGCTGATCTAAGAATTCATAACTAAATGGTATATCAGGATATTTGTTGTGCCAAAAAGATTCGATATGAGCTATCGCTTCTTTAAGATTATTACCGGCAATATGGATCGACACACGACCCAACCGGCCTGGTTGATGAAACATCACCAGAGGCACTACTTTCTGATGAAGCGATTCGAAATGGTAATCCTTGGTCACACCGATAATCTGGCCCCTGCCCTGTCCGTAGCCAAATCCTGCACCGATGGCGTCAGACGGATTTTTCCAGCCTAACTGTTTGACTGCCGTTTCATTCAAAATATACCCATTTGTTTTGTCAGTCGCGAAATCGCGGGAGAAATTGCGCCCGGCGGCCATCCCGATTTGGTAGGCAGGAATGAAATCCTCATCTACAGACAGAGATTTGATGACAATATTTGACTCCGCAAAAGTATCTCCTTTCATCACATAGGCTTCCCATGAGTCGAGCAAACGTGCCGATGGTATACGTGAAGAGCGCCCTACCTCCTTAATGCTGCTATTTTCTTTTAATCTCTGCCTCACAGACTCAAAATCAGTAGCAGTGTCGTCAGGCATATTCAATACAAGCACCTGGTCTTTTGAAAAGCCGAGACTGTAATCGCGGATATACCGCATCTGACTGTAAACCACAACGGTACTGATAATCAATACGACTGCAATTGAAAATTGTACAACCACAAGCGACTGACGCAAGCGGCCATTTTTCAAAGCAGTGGCAATTCTACCCTTTAATACACTGATCGGCTGGAACGACGTCATAAAAAATGCCGGGTAACTTCCTGCCACAAATCCTGTAAAGAGTGTGATACATGCAAGAATGCCTAAAAACTCCGGATCGAGTAATGCATGAAAAGAGAGCTCTTTATGAGTGAATGTATTAAACGAAGGAAGAAAAAGCACGACAATGAGTACCGAGAGAATAACCGATATGAATACCAGCAGGATAGATTCACTCAAAAATTGCCCGATAAGCTGGGGCCGCAATGCGCCAATCACTTTCCTCATGCCAACTTCCTTTGCCCGTGTCGCCGACTTAGCCGTGGCAAGATTCATATAGTTGATACAGGCAATCAGGAGAATAAAAATGGCGATTGCAGAAAAAAGATAAACATACTGTATGTCACCGTTGGCTTCGATTTCTGAATCCAGATGAGAATACAAATGTATATCTGTCAACTTCATCAAGCCAAGTAAGGAGTAGTCCGGCGCATTGGCACCAATATGCCTGCTTTGAAACGCAGGGAAAGCCTTGACTAATTTTTCGGGATTCTGATTTTCTGGTAAAAGCAGAAAGGTCGAGAACGAGTTGTTATCCCAGTTACGGCTTAAACCATCTGCTCCATAAATTCGCTCATCGTTCAGCGTAGAGAATGAAACCAGGAAAGATGGATGAAAGTGAGACTGCGCCGGCAGGGGTTCAAAAACACCCGTTACGTTATAATCAAACTGATTGTCAAGCCTTACAGTTTTCCCGATAGGATTTTCTTTTCCAAAATATTTTTCAGCCATCGGCCGGGAAAACATGATTGAAAAAGGATTCTCAAGTGCTTTGCCGGGGTTACCATTTGTTATATTGAAGCTAAAAACCTTGAAAATATCAGGCTCAGCTGCAAACATATTCTCCTCATTAAAAACATGTTCCCCGTATTTAACGAGTCCACCCGTTTCGAGCATGCGAACCACCTGCTCGACTTCAGGAAAATCCTGTTTGATAAGCGGACCAAATGGAGGAGCTACATGCCCCAACTTCAGCGACGCGGTGCCGTCTTTGGAGAGAAAAGTTCTTGATAGACGATAAATTCGGTCAGCATGTGCATGATGGCGGTCATAACTCAGCTCGTCCTTCACATACAAAGCCAATAACAAAAAACACGCGAGGCCGACAGAAACACCGGCGATGTTGATCACACTGAAAACCTTGTTTTTAAACAGATTACGGAGTGCGATTTTAAGATAGTTCTTGTACATGGCTATGTTGATAGGGGACATGGAAAGATCACCGGTACGTATCAAAGTCAGATACGCACAAATATTTGTAGCTTATCATTTTTACTTTCTTGCCGGAAGTACGATCTCTTCTTCGAAGTTGCTGATGATCTGCTCACGCTGTTTGTCAGTTTTGGAAGCTGCATTTACGGTCTTCTCATATACAAACTCCTCGCCGTTGCGCATGAACTCATATCTAAGGTGCATTTCTCCGGTTTCGGAATCAAATTTCACCTCCTTCCTGTAAGGCTTCCCGGCAAGCTTTTCAGTTCTATTGGTTTCGATTTCGTTTGTAGTTGATTCGTCGTTTGGGGAAATGAATGTCCGCGGAGCCGGTCTGCTGCGTGGTGGTTCAGGAGTTGCGGGAACTTCAATGCTTCCCAGTCCCAAAGAATCAAAAACTTCCTGAGTAATGTCCTTACGTTCCTTTTTGGTTAGTCCGGCCACGAGGATAGTGCGATCATAATGAATGTTCTTTCCATCAATTGTTCCATTAATGCTGATCGACAACTTATTGCCGTCGTCATCAATGCTCCTGCTGATATGGTTGTGCTTCTGAGCGAAGGCCGTTGCAGACGCACCCGCCAGGATAACAGCCGCAAGCATGAAGGTGAAAAATTTTCTTTTCATGGCCGGATTGAATTTTGGTAGTTGATTGGTATTCAGCATTAAGCTGTTTATGATATTCTAAACGTGTACTTTTTCAGTCACTATTTTCCCGTCAAACAGATTGACAAT
>DASYHR010000630.1:0-1950 GCA_035998385.1 Dyadobacter sp.
GCTGTAGAAGTGCATATCTCAAATATCCACGCACGCGAAGCATTCCGTCACCACAGTTATCTTACCAGAGTTTGCAAAGGCATGATCTGTGGTTTGGGTTTGAAAGGTTATGAAATGGCAATCCGGTTTTTCATCTGAACCGGATTGCCATTGATACTATCTGAATAATGCGTTGGCAAACAGAATTTTGCCATCGTATAACATACCACGGAATAAAGGATCATCGAACATATAGATGATCTGACCTTTGCCCACAGGCTGAGCTCCGAAGATGAGTGTGTTTTTTAGTTTACTCGTCATGCGTTCGCCAACAAATCCTGCCATATATCCTTTTTCATTCAGATACCCGACATTCCAGCCATCTTTCAGTAATTCAATATCATAGGCGTCTCTCACGAGTGTATAATATTCCTGTTTCAAACCAAAAGAAATAGGGTGTGTACGATCGAAGGTGACACTGAAAGTACTGCCCGGCGAAGAATCGCGGGTTTCCTCCCTTTCCTGATCTCCATATTTTTTGAATACATCCGGTTCTTTGCCTTTATCCGTCATTTTTTTACTGATAGAAAAACCGGGCTTGTTCAACAGCGCGTTGTTAGCGCTTTCCATAGAAATCAGCTTTCCGCCTTTTTTGACCCAATCCTGTATCTGTTCCAATACTTTGTCTGTCAGGATATTGGAGTAGCGGCCAGCAGGCAGGATCAATACATCTACCTCACTCCATGGCAAAGTGGAAAGTTTGCCCGGATCCACCAGTGTCATTGGATACTGGATCTGCTGTTCAAAATAATGCCAGATTGAACCAAATGAGGTCGTTGAAATACCTGGTCCTGCTACCGTTACTACTTTTGGGGAAGTAATGACAGGCACAAACTCAGAACCAAAGTCGGCACCCGAAGTCACGAAGCCGGACGATGCTGGCGTTAGTTGTACGTGATGTTTGGTAGCGATCGCAGCCAGTTGTTGATCAAAGTCTGGTTGGTTGTTGCTTTTCTTTGTGATGACCAGCGTTCCGGCCTCGTATTTCACATTCTTCATTTCGAAAGGAACATTGGAGCTTCTCACCAGGAAATTCCGCTTCAACAGCTCTGACAGGAATACCACATCTTCCACATCCGACCACCTTGCCAGGTAGGCGTAAGGAGATGATGGAGGCACTTTGTTTTCAACAGGAGTTTCCTGATAGCTGACAGGCACCAACTTTTCTTTTAATCCATAGGTTTTTAAGCCAAAAAGATAAGAAATCCCCCAGCTTGTCAGGTCGTATGTAACGGAATCTTCCAGAACAGGCCTCGTTTCGAAAAGCACCCTTAATAAATTGGATTTGGGCTGATACGCTGACAGTACCAGATCGCTGTTTTCGATCTTTACAGACTGATCCGTTGAGCTGCTCAGCTCAGTTCCTTTGGTGGTAATTGCTTTTCCTGCCTGACCGTACTGGAAACCTTGTTTTTTGAGCCATTCTGTAAATGATCTGATGCGCTCCTCGTTTCCTTTTGTTTTGATCACATACGATTTAAAAGGACCAGCAGGGTTTGTTGTTGCATCTTCATGGAATTTAACAAACTCGCTTACGATCTTTTCCTTACGCGAAGCTACCGCTTCCAATGTTGCCAGACTCGTTGCGAAATGGTGATCAATACGGCTCACCAATGTCAGCGTATCTTTTTCTGTTTTGCGCTCAATAGCCAGACCGGCCGCTCCGCCACCAGCTTGTTCATAGGTAATACCGATTGCACCGTTGAAAGACGGCCAGGTATCGCCATAGCTCGGATAAAACAAGTCATAGTTGTAACGGGTGAAATAAGCCCAGTTGTTTTTGTCAAAATAGCGGCGACAGTTTTCGCCCACCAGCTCATTGAACTCACGTTGCCATGAGGTAATATCTTTATGAAAAGGCTTCGCAGCAGGAGGGAAGTAATAACTTCTATTGGAACCCATTTCATGGAA
>DASYHR010000664.1:0-4327 GCA_035998385.1 Dyadobacter sp.
AGGATACGTGATTCTGCAATCACAAAAGCATGTATATGCCAGCTATCTGCACCAGCATCCGGTACCATTTAAAACTACCGTGCGGCGCCAGATGTATTTTGAGAAAGGGGCTACTGCCAGCTTCCACCAGGCTAACATAGAACCCGGAACGTACAAGTTGTTTCTTCTACAGCGAAAAGAAGGCAAAAATAAACTGTATTGTACAGGAAAAACCTGGGTTGAAAAGTAATCTCTAAAAACGATTACTCAACTTTGTCAGAATCCTTTCAACCTCCTGCCTTACCTCCGAAGAAGGCCTAACAAAATTGTTATTCATAAAGCTGAATATCAGTGTTTTACCTTTTTTAGTTAACAGGTATCCGCT
Source organism: Dyadobacter sp. (assembly GCA_035998385.1). Lineage (GTDB taxonomy): Bacteria > Bacteroidota > Bacteroidia > Cytophagales > Spirosomataceae > Dyadobacter. The sequence goes on from DASYHR010000664.1 coordinate 365, forward strand.
CAGGTTATAGACATTACTCATGCCGCCTGTTTTGGCATATACAAATGGTTTATCGGATTTAAACTGATTCCTGATCGTTCCTGAAACTCCGCCCGCCGGAAAGATCGTGTGTAATCTCTCTTTTGGAAGTTTTGTATTGATCTTCTGCAGCATCCACGTGGTGGCTCTCGGCGTAAAAAGATTGTATCTGCTCATACCAGACCCGTCTTTCCAAACCGGCTTATCAGGAATTCCCTGCAAATGATTCAGTGTCGCGTGCTCAATAGCCTTTTCCGTATTAAGAGGCATACCGTTGGCCGAAGCATAAAGCAACATCAGCTGCTCTGCCAGCATATTATCACTTTCGTGCATCATACGCGTGTACAGTGAGTCAGATGGAATACTATATATTTTCTGCAACTCTATATTTAAAGGAATACGGATCGTCTTTACCTCTCTTTTCAGTGTATCACCCAACATATCCGCCAGCAGATCATCCGACATCCGTATGGGTATATCTTGTCTGAACGGTTTAAGGATAGACGCCGGAGAATAATGAAAATAATTGCTCTCTTCCTCTCTTACGAAGCCGCCTGTAGTGGTGTCCATCTTCGTAAAACGTTTCCAGTATCCCGGAGAGACTGAAAATTGACGTTCCTTTTTGCCTGAAAAGCGGGCTATATTTCCATAAATTGGCATGGCAGATGCCTCCGGCTGGTAGTAGCCGTTATAATCGTCCCAGGCCCACCCCGGACCAAATCGCTTGTTTTCGAAGTGAACGGAGGTGTAAAAAATTTGCTCTTTTCTTGATCTAAGGAAGTCGAGTACCTTGCTTTTGGGCAGGTCCGGATGTAAAAGGGATGGATCGCCGGTTCCCCTGATCAGCAATAACTCGCCCCATTCCAGATATTCCAGTCCGGGAATAGAATCTCCCAAAACTGATAATCCGGCATAAAGACTATAAATTTTCGTATTCGAAGCTGGAATAAAATACTTATCATCCTGGTAAGCAGCTAAATTTTTGCTTCCGTCCTCCGATACAATGGATACCCCTGTATGTTGTTGGTTTAATATTTCTGATTTTTTGATTTCCCTGTTCAGATAATGAGACACAGAACATCCTGACAAAACAAAAGGAAAAGCAAGCAGCAATAATGTGCGCATAAATGGAAATGACAACAATTGGTAAAAGTCAAATTGAGAAAATATCCCGGATGACCATAATCCGTAAAGAAACGCAACTGTGGTTGTACTTAGTTTATTAGCTCAAAAGTAAAATTAACTTTTTCAGTTGAAAAGCACCTTATTACGCTCCGGATTTCCGGGATTGACACATTGTCAGAATTTTCAGCCATCATAATTTCGTTACTTTACAGCTATTTATCAATTTAAATTACCCATGAACCATCTCCACGCCATCCTTAAACAGTATTGGGGATACGATCAATTTCGCCCGTTACAGGAAGATGCCATCCGATGTGTACTGGAAGGCAGGGATACGCTGGTGCTTTTACCTACCGGCGGTGGCAAATCGGTTTGTTTTCAGGTGCCTGTGATGGCCATGGAAGGAGTGTGTATTGTGGTAACGCCCCTTATAGCCCTTATGAAAGACCAGGTGGAACAGCTCAAACGCCGGCATATTGCTGCGGCAGCGATCCATTCTGGTATGAACCGCCATGAAATAGATATTACGCTTGATAATTGCATTCACGGGCATACGAAATTCCTATACGTTTCTCCTGAGCGGCTTCGTACCGATATTATGATCCAGCGTGCTAAGCAGATGAAGGTATGTCTGCTTGCTGTGGATGAAGCACACTGTATATCTGCCTGGGGTTACGACTTCCGGCCCTCCTACCTGCTCATCTCCGATTTTCGTGATTTGCTTCCCGGTGTGCCGGTTATGGCGCTGACCGCGACAGCAACGGAGGAAGTGCGTGTAGATATTGTTGACAAGCTTAAAATGAACCAGGCGAGGGTTTTTAAACAATCCTTCGCGCGTGCCAATCTATCCTATTCCGCTTTTGCAGAAGAAAATAAAGAACGTAAACTGGTTCAGATTTTAAAAAATGTCCCCGGAACGTCCATCGTATACGTGAGGACAAGAAAACGTACCAAAGAGCTGGCAGACTCTCTGATACGTAATGGCATTCCTGCTTTGGCATACCATGCCGGACTGCCATTTAAAGACCGTGGAGAAAGACAATCCGCATGGATCAGGGGTCAGACGCGCGTAGTTGTGGCGACAAATGCTTTCGGTATGGGAATTGACAAACCGGATGTTCGTTCGGTAGTACATTACGACTTACCGGAGAACCTGGAAGCCTATTACCAGGAGGCGGGACGAGCGGGCCGTGACGAGAAAAAAGCCTATGCAGTGGCCCTTTTTAACAGAATTGATCTTGAAGAATTAATAGAAAGTGTAGAACGTAAATATCCTCCTTTCGAGCTCGTCAGACGTGTATACCAGGCTTTGGCTAATTACTACAAAATTCCGGTAGGAGGATCTGAATTTGTCAATTATAGTTTTGACATAAAGGACTTTACCGGAATATTCGGACTCCCCGTGAATGAGACGCACTACGCTCTCAAGCTGCTTGAAGAAGAAGGATTTATCCAGTTAGGAGAGAATTTCAATGAGCCCTCCAAATTGCACTTTTTGGTGGACAACCGTCAATTATACGATTTTCAGATACGCTATCGCGAAATGGATTCGTTTATCAAAGTGATATTACGACTCTACGGCGGAGAACTATTTACAGAATATGTAAAAATATCCGAAAGTGAGATCGCTCAAATCTTTTTTGCGCCGCAACAGGAAGTGATCAAAAAACTGATGTTTATGCAGGAAAGAGATATTCTGGTCTATGAGCCAAGGCGGGATCAACCCCAAATTACTTATATGACACCCAGATACGAGGCATCATTACTTCCCTTGAATATAAGGGAGATTGAAAAGAAGAAAAAACGGGATCTGGACAAAGCGAGTGCAGTCGTTCATTACGCATCGCACAGCAAACAATGCAGAACACTATTATTGTTGGAGTATTTCAATGAATTTGATGCAAATCCATGCGGGATCTGCGATATCTGTGTCGAAAAGAAAAAGAATGAATCGGCTGATGAAGAAGACGTACAAGCCCTGTTAGAGTTTATACGTGAGCACGATAGCATTACGCCGCGGTCATTAAGTATTGCATTCGGTCATATACCGGAAAAGATGCTTTCGGCAATTCTGCGGAAATTTTTGGAAGAGGAAGTTATACATTATAATACAGTCGGGGAACTGACTTTAAAAAGCTAAGCACTATTTTGAAAAGAGGAACACTCGCCACCGCACTATCACTTACATTATTCACATTCACAGGTTACAGCCAGCAAATCAACGGATTGCAGTACAGCAATTATGGCGGACTTTACCGGGCTACTTACAATCCATCCGTTCTGGGCGGCTCCAAACATAAATGGCAGGTTAATATCGGGTCACTAGGTGGCAGCATCAACTACAGGTATTTCGTTTTCCTGGGCAAAAATTCTTTGCTGTATCCCCTGCTTGCCCCCCACTCTACAAAAGAATTATATGGTCGGTCCCGGACAATGGGATCATTAACTGAAAAGCCGCTGTATCTGACAAGTGAAATTCGCTGGCCTTCGGTAATGTATTCGATAGACAAACGCCAGGGAATAGCTCTACAATTCAGGACGAGGGGTTTTGTGACCGGGAATAATATTCCTGATCCTATCAGAAACATGTATTTCAAGCGGCTTGATACCGGCGAAGCTCTTCCGGCAACAGGAGATTGGGGTAATTTCAATTTGACCCAGCAGAGTTTTTCAGATGTAAGCCTGAGCTATGGATTACAGGTATTGGATACCGATGCCCATAAATTAAGATTAGGTGTTACCGGGAAAAGGATTTTCGGAGCACGGGTAGCTTATCTGGATGCAAACATCAGCCGTTACACTTTAAGACCTGAAGGTACC
>DASYHR010000803.1:0-5631 GCA_035998385.1 Dyadobacter sp.
TTCAAAATCTTGAACGCTTATTAATATACGCATATAGAAACAGCTGACCGGCCGGACCAATCGTGCTGGCTGATTTGTCGGGACACATAATTCTATAACCCGAAAATCTGTACGGAACTAAAATGTTGAAAATATTTTCAGAATCTGAAGAATCGATATCCGAAGTTTTGAAGTAAGCGGGTCCATGGGGAGCGTAGAAAAATAGTCATATGTGTAGGGTATGTTTAAGGTTTAACAATTTTTGAGTACAACAAATGATATCACTTTTGGTATAACTCTTTGATTGACTAAACAAATCTATATCTTTGACGATAGATATTAGTCCAAGTATTCCATATTGATCAACCGAAATATTACTATCACACCAATAGAAATTAAGCAAACTTTATTTCGGTGCAGTAGTTTTAGTTGAATTAAGCCGAAAGATCCCTATTTTGAGCTGTTATTAACACCTATCCTCTATAATAATAAATTCATGAACTCACACATACTTATTCTGGAAGACCACGATATTGTGGCCGCTTCCCTTACAGATGTAAGCAGGGAAGTACTGCCGGGTGCCGAGATAAGAAAGGCTGCTACCTTTCCGAAGGGTCTCGACCTGTTGCGATCCGGCCCGCCTGTCGACCTTGTCATTCTGGACATGAAGCTGCCCGGTGGCGATAATTATGCCATGGTAGGTGCACTGCGCGGGATACAGCCGGACGTTCGCATCCTTGTCTTCACGGCCAGCGAAGAGCCGAAACATGCACTTCATTTTTTTACGGCAGGTGCCAACGGCTTCATCTCGAAAACTGCCAGCCTGCCGGAAGTGGGTGTTGCGATCCGCACGGTGATGGACGATAAAAAGTACATGACCGAACAAGTACATCAGCTGGTGGTGGAGAGCTTTTTCAAAAAACTGGCTCCCTCAAGAGTCATGGAGGAATCTGCGTTGTCGCCCCGCGAGCAAGAGGTACTGGAACTGCTATTGGCTGGCATGCCATCCAAAAACATCGCCACGGAGCTCAATATGAAGATCAGCACGGTAAGCACGCATAAGACCCGCATTTTCGAAAAAATGCAGGTCAGTAACATTATAGAGCTGTTTCGTAAGCTCAAACCGGACGGCTGATCCTTATTCGATTGTAAAAATGAGGGTGATTTTTGCACCCTCCTCATTTTCTACCCTGAAGCCGATATGCAGCATATCGGCTATTTCTTTGACTATGAGCATACCCAGCCCGTTGTTGTGCGGGGACAGTTTCACGGGCTTACCTCCCTCTGCGGGTGTAACCGTGCTGTTTTCCAGCCACCGCAGTACCGACTCAGGATAACCCGGCCCGGTGTCATGGATGATCAGGTGCAACTCATCGTCCTGCTGCACTGCGTATAGCAGGATATCGCCTTTGTAGGTGTACTTATTGGCATTATCCATCAGGTTATGCAGGATGATACCCAGCAATTGATCGTTCGAAAAAACAGAAATATTATCGTGTACTTCGTTCACAAACCGGTTGCTTTGTTCCAGCATTGCGGGCCGGAACAATTCTATTTTTTCGTTCAGCACCTGGCGAAGCCGGATCTCATGAAAGCCAATGTCGCTCTCAAAGTGGTTCGTTTTGATGTAGGCAATGATGTTCTCCAGCAGGGTGTTCATCATCAGTGCCGAGGCACCTATATTCCTAACCGTTATATTGGCTTCCGGGTATTGCGAATCATTGATCAGGTTCTCCACTTTGGCAGCACCCGCCACCAGGTATTTCATCGGCGTGCGGATATCATGGCTGATGGAAGCCGTAAAATGGGTTTGTATTTTCATTTGGCGGCTCAGGTTCGCTTCCGAATTTTTAAGCGCTATCATCGTGTTTTCCAGGTTCTGGGTGCGTGACCTGATACTGACTTCCAGCTCTTCGTTTCTGCGGTTGAGGGTGCGGGTACGCAGCAGTACAACCAGGTAAATAAGAGCTCCCAACAAGGCCACACAGGAAAGCCTGAAGGCCCAGGTTTCGTACCAGTGTGGCGGAACGATCAGCACCAGCCGTTTTACCTCATAATTATTAAGCCCGAAACCATTCATTTTCCTGACGAGCAATGTGTAAGTACCGTACGGTAGATCTGAAAACCGGACCACGGGATCTGCATTGCTGATGTCCAGCCATTTGTCCCCGGAGGGCACCTCGCCGGAGCCGGAGATGAAATAAGAAAGATGCAGGTTGTTGCTATTTCCGAAATAAGGTGTGGTGAGGTGAAAGCCGAGCTGTTTAGGATCCAGAGGAAGCTGCACTGTATCGCTCCGTATCATTTTGCTTTTACCCTGTACCTCCAGCCTGTCTATGAAGAGTTTACCGCCCGGCAAATCCGGCACAATCGTTACGGGATTGAACCATACCAATCCATTCAGGGACGGAAGTGAAATTTTGCCATCAGGCAGTGTGACGGAGCACGGCTGGCAGCCGCCGTTAAACTCATTGGTATTGAAGCCACTGTTTTTTTCATAATGGATATAAAAAAGCTTTTGGTTAGATACCCGGTCTTTGGCAGGAACCGAGGCATAGTCCAACAAATCTTTTTTCGAAAACTGGAAAAGCCCTTTGTTGGTCGTGATCCAGAAATAACCGTCCCCGGATTCTGTAATACAATGAGAGGCAGAAAGGTATCTGTTTCTGTCGAGAGGAAAGTTGACCAGCCTCCCGTTGTGCAGATAGTAAAATCCGTTCTCATAAGTCGTAAAAAAGATGCCGTCTGTAGACGGAGATTTGTAAATACTACGGATAAAAAGCGCTTGCGTACCCGGTAGGACAGAAGCCTGGCTGGTTTTGATATTCATCAGGAACAGCCCTTTTTTGGTTCCTACCCAGAGTTCATCCTGATATGACTGCAGGAAATAGGTTATCTGTTTTACATGCTGATTGACGATTCGGATCACTGGATTTTTGCCGCTCAGATCTACCTGCCCCAGTCCCTTCTGGTCGTACCCTATCCACATGGTGGTATTGTAATAAATAACCGACTTCTCTAAATTCCATCTGCCCAGCAATCGCTTGCCGTCAGGAGAAAATTTATCCATCCATCCATAGTTGATCCATACATTCCCCTCCTTATCCTTGATGATATAGGATTGGTTTACCAGCTTCTGGCGGGCCATTTCCTGCAGAGGGCTCACTTCCAGTTTCAGGTCATTTACATTTGCAGATGTCCCGGAGAGACCCATCAAATTCCCATTCGGAGTCATCACCCGATTTTCGCCTGCAAGTACCTGCCCATAAAATATATTATCCTCCACCTTTTCGCTCGTGGTGAGTGCTCTGAAACCCTTGCGCGTGAAAACCCTGAGACCCTCTGTATAACTACCTAAAAATAACCGAGACCTTTTATCGTCGTAATGAATGTTTTCAATATTATTTTCAATCAGATCAAAGTCTTCCAGAACAAGTTTGGTACTCAATGTACCGTCAGGTTGTGCAGTCAGGTAATAAAAATTTTTATTGAGCAGGATAAAGAATTGATCCGAGACATTGTTCCAATACGCCGTAAAGTTTTTCTTTCCGGGCATGTAATTCGGATCAGCAAGTATCTCGCCTGTAAGCTTCACATAGTCTTTACCTGCGGGTGCAATCTCGCTTACATTTCCATTTTTATCTAAATTATAAAGATGCCCGTTCAGCGCAAACAAATCGTACAAAACGGGCCCGGTATGCAGAAACTCCTTGACCTTTTTCCATCTTCTGAAAAACGAGATCCGGCTGCCTTTTATTAAGTAATAGGACCCAGGCTGTAATGGAATGAATATGATGAATCCATTAGAAGAATCCGTATTGAGATAATTGAAACTACTTTCTGGCTTATCTCTGGGCAATATATTTTGTAACAGGAAGGGAAAAGAACTCGGGTTTCCAAGATTGCCTCCGTTAAGTTCATCTACTGATTTGGCCATAGTCCGAATCGCGTGAGGCCCTTGAATACTAACAAATTCTTTAGAATCGTTGTTAGCAAAAACCTGATGATCCCCTCCATTAATATCAGGAAACAGCCAGCCAAAGCGGGTTGTAGAAACGTTTAAATTTGATTTATCAAATGTGAAAAATTTTTGACCATCAAAACGGACCAAACCGTTTTCAGTCGTCAGCCAGATAAACCCGTATTGATCTCCGGTGATTGCTCTGATACTATTCTGCGGCAGACCGTTTTCATCTGTATAATGCGCAACAGCATATTTGTGATGAAATTGCGCGTAACCGGCACAGGAAGTGACCAGAATCAGGAATACAACACGCAGGAAAAGCTTTGACAAAGCCATTTACAATTCAGGATAATTGAGGGATATTGTAGCTATACTGCAATAATAAATGGAATAAATCAGAATAGTCTATTTTATATCAAATGATGCTTACGCTTATTGTAGTAAAGTGAATAAGATAAAAAAATAGCAGGTGTGTGTACCGTATACCGACAAACACCTGCTATGAACGACAGTGCGTCTTACCAAACAACAATCCGGTCTTTTTCAGGTTTGTACATTTTGTCGCCCGGCTGCACGTTAAATGCTTTATAGAAAGGTGTGAAGTTCATGAGCGGTCCGTTCACACGCCACCTGGCAGGCGAGTGCGGGTTGGTATTGACATACATGGCCATGTATGGATCTCTCGTTTTCACACGCCAGATGCGGGCAATGGAAATGAAGAACCGCTGGTCTGGCGTAAAGCCGTCGAGTTTGGTGGTGTCCTTTCCCTGTTGCGTCAGCTTGAACGCATCATAAGCGATGGCGACGCCTGCGATATCAGCCGTGTTTTCACCTACGGTAAGCGCGCCTTTGATGTGTACCGAATCCAGAACGGTGAAACTGTTGTACTGATCAATCACCTGTTGAGTTTTTGCCTTGAATTTGGCATAATCCCCTTTGGTCCACCAGTCCGTTACATTTCCTGCCTTGTCATATTGAGCGCCCTGGTCATCAAACGAATGCGTAATTTCGTGCCCGATGACCATCCCTATTCCACCATAATTAAGCGCGTCGTCGGCATTGACATCGAAATACGGTGGCTGCAGAATACCGGCGGGAAACACGATTTCATTCAGCGGAGGATTGTTATAGGCCGTTACTGTAGGTGGTGTCGTATGCCATTCGTTACGATCAACTGGTTTACCCAATTTGTTCAGATTGTAGAGGTAGTCATTTTTATTGGCTGATAACAGGTTTTCAAAATAGGCATCTCTTTTGACCGTAACCTGTGAATAATCGCGCCATTTGTCAGGATAACCAATTTTCTCGGTGAAAGCGTATAACTTATCCTTCGCTTTTGCCTTGGTAGAATCGCTCATCCAATCCAGGCGGTCAATACGTGCTTCAAATGCTTTTTTGAGATTGTCAACAAGTACAGCCATTCGTTTTTTTGCGGATTCAGGGAAGTATTTTTTGACATAAAGCTGCGCCAATGCTTCCCCTAAAGACTGATCAATCGTACGTGTCATTTCCTCAGCGCGGGTCTGTTTCACTGCCTGTCCCGTCAGAATTTTGGTATAGGTAAATGAGGCATCTACAAAAGGCTGGCTGAGGGCATTGGAATAATTTGTGAGCGCATGCGCCTTCAGATACACTTTCCAGTCAGCCACGGGAACCGATTTCAACATTACATTCAGTTTATCGTAATA
>DASYHR010000927.1:0-4928 GCA_035998385.1 Dyadobacter sp.
ATTATAGGTTAATTGCAAAGTAACAAAGTAATATATGTGACCAATAGTGAATTTTAAATTACTATCACAATTTGGGTCTTAGAAACTTTTAGTTACTTATTCTCTAAGTCCAAAACTATTTTTTTTACTCATGCTTAAATGCAAAAACTTGCCATTTTTTCAATAAAAATCTATTTCAATTAAAAAATTTCTATTAATTATTAAAATATAACAATAAGTAACCATGTTAATATTTAATCCTGTAACTGTTATACACAAAATACAACCTTGAATCAGATTAGGTGAAACGGCAAGTGGGAAGAATTCAAAAAAATAAGACTTTTCTCATAACAGATTTTTTAATCTGGTTACAGGAAAAGTCTTTGAAAGTAAAATGCCAATATGGCTCAGGCAGAAAAACGGAGCTATTAGCTAAGAAGCTTTGACGTGATCCGCATTATAATGCAAACCGATATTTTCACGTCTGGCCATGGCCATTTTAATGATCAGATAAGATACTGAAATCATATTTCGAAGTTCACAAATCGCTACTGAAACCTTCGATTCCCGATACAATTCTTCATGCTCCTGATGCAATAATTCCAGACGGTCGTAGGCACGTTTCATCCTGCGATCAGTTCTCACAATACCAACATAGTTGGACATGATGCTGTTCAGCTCGCGGGTCATTTCTGTCACAAGCACATTTTCTTCAGGATGGGTAGTTCCTGAGTCATCCCATTCCGGAATATGATCAGGAATCATCGCCTCATCAAAGCTGGAAATGGTGCTGACGAAAGCCCGGTGTCCAAAAACAACTGCTTCCAAAAGAGAATTGGACGCAAGCCTGTTAGACCCGTGCAAACCCGTACAGGCGCACTCGCCTACCGCATACAAAAAATTAATATTGGTTTTACCCCACTCACTCACCCGTACACCACCACACATATAGTGTTGTGCCGGCACAACGGGTATCATCTCGGTTCTCACATCAATACCTGCATCAAGGCAATATTGGGTAATATTAGGGAAGTGCTCTAAAAATTTCTCGTAGTCGCAGTGCCTCACATCCAGATATACATGATCTACACCATTCCTTTTCATTTCAGAATCTATCGCACGCGCTACAATATCCCTCGGCGCCAATGAAAGCCGGCTATCGTAGTGTTCCATGAAAGTACTGCCATCAGCCCGTTTCAAAATTCCGCCAAATCCACGTACGGCTTCGGATATCAGGAAAGACGGCTTTTTGCCGGGCTGGTAAAAACTGGTGGGGTGGAATTGGATAAATTCCATGTTGTCGCATATACCTTTGGCGCGATAAGCCATCGCAATGCCGTCTCCGGTAGCGATTGTAGGATTGGTAGTACTCTGATATACATTCCCTATTCCACCTGTAGCAAGCATGGTCGTTTTCGCAAGAAATTTTTCAACTTCTCCTGTCTTGCGATTCAATACATATGCCCCGTAGCACTTGATGTCCTCACGATAGCGGTAAACAGTTTCTCCCAAATGATGTTGGGTGATCAACTCTACTGCGTAATAATGGGTAAAAATCTGAATACTTTTATGCCGGGTTACCTCTTCCAGTAGCGCTCTTTCGATCTCAGCTCCGGTAATATCCTTGAAGTGCAAAATCCGGTTGTCGGAATGACCTCCCTCTTTGGCAAGATCATATTCGCCACCTGTTTCTTTATCAAAACGTGTTCCGTAGTCGATCAACTCCTGAATGCGTTCAGGAGCTTCAGTCACCACTATTTCAACTATATTCCGCTTATTGACCTCGTCGCCGGCATCCATAGTATCCTGGATGTGCTTCTCAAACGAATCCGACTCAGCCCAAACCACCGCGATCCCGCCTTGTGCGTACTTCGTATTGGTTTCGTCAGCCTGAACTTTTGTGATCACAGCAATGGAAATATCCTTTTTCTCCGCTTCAAAATGACGGGCAAGTTTGGCTGCATAGCTGAGTCCGGCTATTCCGGAACCAATAATCAAAAAATCGAACTGCGGCATTTTTTACAATTGGTGGTTTTACTTTGTTTGTTTTATTCCTTGGAACTCTCCCCCCCTCGGGGCGATGCCCCGGGCTGAGAGATGACAGCCTTTCAGGCTTTTGCTGTTCCTTTCGTTTTAACTTCTATCACGCTCCCTCGGGGCGGTGCCCCGGGCTGGGAGATGAGAGCCTTTCAGGCTTTTGCTTTAACTACTATAACTACAATTAACTCCTTAACTACTCCCACTATATTCCTTTACTCAGTTCCAGCATGCGAGCCACTGACTCATACGCTTTTACTCTGATATCCTCCGGAACCAGAATCTCAGGCTGCTCATAGAGTAACGCGTTATATACTTTTTCGAGCGTGTTCATTTTCATGTATGGACATTCCGAACAAGCACAAGTATTGTTATCCGAACCGGGAGCAGGAATCAGTTTTTTATCAGGTACCGACTGCTTCATTTTGTGTAAAATTCCTGCTTCGGTAGCTACAATAAACTTATCGTGCTCCGACTCTTTTACAAATTTCAACAGCCCGGTTGTTGAGCTTACAAAATCAGCCTGTAACAAGATATCCTGCTTACATTCCGGGTGAGCTATCAACAATGCGTCAGGATGTTCTTCCCTCAGCTTCTGTAATTTTTCCTTCGAAATGTCGATATGGACAATACAAGCGCCATCCCAAAGTACCATATCCCGCCCGGTTTTGTGCGCAACATATCTACCCAGATTGGCATCAGGTGCAAAAATTATCTTCTGATCTTTTGGCAAACTTTCTACAATTTGTAAAGCATTTGAAGATGTACAAACTATATCCGTCAGTGCTTTTATCTCCGCTGAACAGTTGATGTAACTGATAACAATATGATCAGGATACTGAGCCTTGAAAGCCGCAAATTTATCCGCCGGAGCTGAATCGGCTAAGGAGCATCCTGCATTTAAATCGGGAATAACCACCTTTTTGTGAGGGCTCAATACTTTTGCTGTTTCGCCCATAAAATGGACGCCACAAAACACAATCATATCAGCTTCTGTGGCTGCAGCCTGTTGCGAAAGCCCAAGACTATCTCCTATATAATCTGCCAGATCCTGTATTTCTTCATTCACGTAGTAGTGAGCGAGAATCACAGCGTTCTTTTCCTTTTTTAACCGGTTGATTTCCTCAATCAGGTCAATATCATCTGCAATAGCTTCCGTTACATATCCGTAACGACCTACCTGCTCTTCAATTTTTGTCATTCTGGTGAATAATTGGCTTTTCTTACGATTAAAAATCCACGTCTAAGTACGATAATAACTGTTGTAAAAACAAAAGAAGTGAGAGAACGTAAGAAGTTATAGTGGTTAAGAAGTAAGAATAAGTTAAAAGATGACGCAATCTCACCAACTAATAATCAAGCTGTAAAATATTCAACCTCACTGTATATATAGTATAGGCCATCACGAGAAAAGGAGTTAAGGTGTCGCAGCTTCCGCCACATGTCCTTAACTCCTTTAACTTCTTAACTCTTTTAACTTCTTCCTCTTAAAATATCCAACGGAAGAAAGCGTATAGTGTTCCTGACAACAGCATTGTTACAGGAAGTGTCAACACCCAGGCAATTACGATGTTACGAATGGTGCCGGCCTGAAGGTTTTTAACGCCTTTGCTTGCTACCATCGAACCGGCAATCCCGGATGATAAAACGTGGGTGGTACTTACCGGCAGACCCAGGTAAGACGATACTCCGATTGTACTTGCTGCTACCAATTCAGCTGATGCTCCCTGTGCATAGGTAAGGTGTTGCTTACCAATTTTCTCTCCGATCGTTACTACAATACGTTTCCAACCTACCATTGTTCCCAATCCAAGTGACAACGAAATCATCAGAATCACCCAATCAGGTGCGTAATCTGTGTATCGTCTGATACCTTTTTCACTACCCGACTGCATTTTCAAATAGGCTTTGTCATCCGTATTTAAAGTGGCATCACCATTATCAAGGATCGTTTTTGTGTTGCGACTGATCAGAAGCAAAGAACGACGAGCACCCATACGAGCATCTAGTGGAAGTTTGTTGTCAACCAGAGGTTGGCTTACCAATGTATTCAAAGCCGCGATTTCACCATGAATCGTACGTAATTTAGTGCGGTCTGTTGCTGATAATTTCGAAGAATCGATACGACTTACAGTTTGTTCAATCTTGACAAGATCAGCTTTCATCTCTACGGGATTCACACTGTTGTCCAAAGCAAAATGTGCAGGCACGATACCGATGAGGATTAACATCACTAAACCCACTCCTTTTTGTCCGTCGTTGGATCCGTGGAAAAAACTTACAAGTGTACAGGTAGTTACCAATATAGCGCGAATCCACATTGGAGGTGGCTGATTTTTCTTAGGCTCACTGAAAACAACATCACGAAGCGGCTTCGATAATAATCTGCGAAGCATAAACATAATAATGATTGCCAAAGCAAAACCGAATATGGGAGAAGTAAGCAGAGACATAAAAAGCTCTTCAGCCTTGGTCCAGTTTACACCTGCGCCCGTCGTGTTTTCAGGCATAAATGTAAATGCAAGACCTACACCCAATATTGAACCGATCAATGTATGAGAACTTGAACTTGGCAAGCCGAAATACCATGTACCCAGGTTCCAGATAATTGCACTGAACAAAAGGGCGAATACCATGGCTATACTATGATAGACGTCCTGATCAATCAACATTTCAACTGGTAACAGGTTTACTATACCCATTGCAACTGCAATACCACCAAAGAATACACCCAGGAAGTTGCAGAAACCAGACCACATTACTGCGATATTAGGTTTCAGGGAATTGGTATAAATCACGGTAGCAACAGCATTGGCTGTATCGTGAAAACCGTTAACAAATTCGAAAGCACAAGCCGCTAAGATACTGAAAGCGAGGAGAATAAAAATGTCGGTTTCAAGACCAAACATAAA